>NZ_QTXV01000003.1:0-150330 GCF_003461825.1 Prevotella sp. AM42-24
CTTTTTTCAATTATGCAAGGTATAAACGCGGAGCCGCTTACCCAATCAAGCAGCAGAAACAAGCAGATAAGCCTGCCCCCTCTTAGTATGCTTATTGGAGCATCCCATCAGTCTGAGCGTCTGGCCAATTTTCACTTTCAGGCTCATGCTTGGCAGCAACATAGGATACTGCTCATGGAGCACATTATACACCTCTGAACAATTCATCCACTTCGCCTTCTCTTCTTCCCCCGGCACTCGGAAACAAGTCTTGAGCATCGTCTCCAAATCATCAGTTTTGAAGAAAGCTAAATTACGTTCCTGCAAGCGAATCACCTCCTCATTGGAGAACCAATAAGGTATCTTCTTATCCCTCAATTCATACATTACTTGCGCATAGAGCTGGTCGTAATAGACGACCGAGACGTTGTCTATATGATAACCAGAAGGGATGTGAATACAGATGAATCGACGACTTCCCGTTGGGTCGCAGAGCGGATGCTCATCATTGGTGGTGGCCAGGAAGGAAGCATAGCGGGGACGATCTGCCTGCGCCTTGCCGAAGATAGGACGTCCGTTCACCTTTACCTTGGAGAGGGTCTGTTTCAGCTTGCCCTGCTGGTTAGGTCCCATGTTGGCAAACTCGTCTATATTGACATAGAGGTTGTGAGTGAGCGCCATCTCTGCATCAAACTTATTGCCGAAGTTGATGTGGTCGAGGAAATACTGGCGCAGGTGCTCAGGCAAGAGACGATTGGCAAAGGTACTCTTTCCGCAACCCTGTGAACCAATCAATACAGGCACCACCTCGTTGCCATGCAGCGTATCCATCTGCAGCCAATGAGCCACCGCAGAACGGAGCCAGATGGCGCACCATGACAGTTGCTCACTTGTCAGTCCCGGTATTCTGCTGAACAGTTCGGCAACATGGTTCTTGCCGTCCCACTTGGGCAATCCCATGAGATAAGCTCTGATAGGATCAAAGTCAGGAACGACATCAGAGCAGATGTATTCCTCGATGTCCTGTCGGGGCGACTTCTTGCCTCCCACTCCCATTTTTTTGGCAGCTCTGACTATGGAGTTGACCTTCTCCTTGGTCATCACCTCCCATTTCAGATTGCTATTCTGAAGAGTGGTCTCTTCTTTCTCATCAACAGAAGAAGCCTCATCAACAGAAGATACCTCAACATCAGGAGATGCTCCATCATCAGGGGAATCCCCTTCTATGTCCTTCAGAACAGCCATTTCCGTCTTTCCGCTAAGCAAATTACGACGGAAGGCATAATGCTCTTCCATAAAACTCTCTACCATATAGATAGAAGATCCGCTACCTGTCATCAATAATGACATCTCATTTAGTTGTTTGTTCATAATTTATTTTTTTATATTAATGATTAATTAATTAATTAATTAGCTATTGTCATATCATTCTGCAAGTCTCGCCTTCCAACTTGCTCCTTTTTTAAGATGAAGGGCGGTGAAGGGTGGTGAAGGGTGATTTTGAGTAATTTATCACGTAACATCCTATCACACAGTAACTTACAAGCAACTGATGAAGGGTGAAGGGATTTTACCACATCGCAGTACGATTTCTTATCGACAATGCAAAGATACAAAACGGAAGCCCCCTTTTCCAACTTTTCCCTGCAACCCGGAAACACAGCAGGGAAAAACGGGGAAAAAATAAAGGGTAACGGGGAAAACAGCAGGGAAAAATAAATTTTCCTTATACATTCATTGGTTTTCTCACTCTTTTTCTTTATCTTTGCAAAAAAATAGGAGATTCAGACATGGCAGACATCAACATCAGAAAATTACCAGCAGGCATTCAGTCATTCAAAATGATCAGAGAAGAAGGCTATGTCTATGTAGATAAGAGCGACATCGTTTGGTATTTAGCAAACTGTGGCAAACTGTTCAATTACTTGAGCCGCCCTCGTAGATTCGGCAAGTCTATCCTTGTCGATACACTACAGATGTACTTCGAAGGAAGAAAAGAACTCTTCGAGGGACTGAAAATCATGCAGTTGGAAAAAGAATGGAAGCAATATCCTGTTATTCGTCTTGACCTTAGCCGTGGCGGTGCGAATGCAGAAACTTTGCGCTCATACCTTGACTTACGTTTCAAGGAATATGAAAAGAAATATGCCATCACCCTCCCATCTACAGCCCATCTTGCCGACCGTTTTGACGCCATCATTACCACCGCATACAAACAAACAGGCTTGAAGGTTGCTATTCTTATTGATGAATATGACTCTCCCCTACAGCACTCATGGAAAACTCCTGAACACGAGAAATGCACAGAAGTTTACCGTGAGGTCTTTGCCATTTTGAAAGCCGATGACGAATACGAGCGACTGGTGTTCATCACAGGTATCACCAAGTTCACTCAGATTTCTCTATTCTCCGTTTTAAACAACCTGACCAACATCAGTTTCTTGCCTGAATACGCCGCCATCTGTGGTATCACTGAGGAGGAAATCAGCGAAAACTTCAAGCCAGAGTTGGAAAGAATGAACATTCGTAACAAGTGGACAGCACAAGAGACACATGACCACCTCAAAGAGTATTATGATGGTTATCACTTTAGCGAGGACAATATGATTGACATTTATAATCCATACAGTCTGATAAATGCCTTGGAACAATCCAAAATCAGAAATTATTGGGCAGCATCGGGTGCAACCTCACTTCTCCTAAAGTTTGTTGACAACATGGAGCTACGCCTAAAAAGCTTCGAGAATTGCCGCATCATGCGAAATACCTTGGAATTATCAGATGTAACAGGAGGTGGTGCTTCCTTATTTCTATATCAGTCAGGCTATCTCACTATCAAGGACAGCGATGAGTTTGGCTATATTTTAGATTTCCCTAACGAAGAAGTGAAGCAAGCTCTCTATGAAATAGTGCTCCCTGCATTGACTCTGCGAGAAGAAAGCTACATCCAGTCCTTACAAGCTAATCTGTATGCCCAATTAGGCACAGGACAGATAGACGAAGCGATGAAGTCGCTAAAGGCACTCATCGCCGATGTACCTTATAGCAACAAGAAACTTGCCTCGATGAACATGGAGGAACGTTACCGCCTTATCATCAGCAGCATCCTCAATGCAATCGGCTTGAAAGTCGAAGTAGAAAAAATGATTGCTACAGGCAGAATCGATATGATTGTGCAAACCTCTCGTTACATATATGTCATCGAACTCAAATTAAGAAACAACGGTGGCAAGGACGCTGCCACCCAACAAATCCTCGACCGACAATACATGGAACCATTCAAGGCTGACAATCGTCAGATTATCGGATTGGGAATAGAACTCGACGAAAATGGAAAAGGTCTCTTGGATTGGAAGAGAGTGGAATAAGAATGGTTCTCTCTCCGAGTCTTTTCTCGCACAATTCGAGGGAAATCATTCAAGTTTTTTATCTTACTGGCTTATAATTCAGAAATTTTATCTAGATTTACACCAATATAATATTCATTCAAATCATGCAAGTCATTACCCATACAAACAGGTAATAACAGGCTATTTATACAACCATGACAGATAAAGACGAACAACAATCACCGTTCAGCTATGAAGTTTTCGACCGACAACTGAACACTTTTTATATGATGTGCCAGGTTCTCATGCAAGGCTGGGAAGACTACAGTACCCAGGAGATGAACTTTGACATCCGCTCTCTATGCACCAAGGCTTCAAGGCTCTGCTACATGGCAGACCAGGATTTCGCTTTGCAGCACAACGACCTGACCCACCAGCGCAAGTTCATCAATCAGACCCATATCGACAACATCAGCCAGATCGTCATCAATGAGATGAGCCCTTTCTTAAAAAAAATAATAGAAAATTATCAGGCCACCAAAATACTGGAAGGTCATAAGAGCGGCATGTTTTCTGCACAGATGAGCATCCTGTTTCCCAAACTGCATGAACTGCTCATAGAGGATGGCATGTCGGAAAACTCCATTGCCAATTTCTTAACTGACATCAATATCGTGGAAAAAACTTTTCTCAAGAAAAACAAATTTGCGAAATATCCTGGAGTAAAACCCGAAGAAAGATTCTGGAATATCTTCCAACTATATGGCTACTCATGCTATCTGGTCTATCATTTCCGACGGGTAAACGATGTTTGCGGAAGATATATTACGGACGACGAGGCTGGACGACTCACCGAAATGGGGGTACAGAAATATACTACAGACCCGAAAGGCAAGATGGACATCGATCTGTATATCTCTACTCTGGAATATAATAACGACCGGCTGACACTCAACATAGACCAGATGCGCTCCGAACAGCGCAAACTGCAAAACGAAGTGCCTGACAGTCTGCTCCTGCCGTTCCTACACCATGTAAACGATGCCTATGAGATGGGAAAGGAAGTAAACCAACTGACATTTACTGCTGAAGAATACATCAGCCTGCTCTCTGCTACTGCCAAATGGCAGCTTCTGGAACAGCGAATTTACGAATGTCAGAATCCGAATGAAATAAAACCGCAGTTCGACAATGAGGTTTTTGTAACGGTACTCAACGGAAGACCGGTAAAAATGGAAGAATTGAGAAAAACGATTTCGCTGATGGTGAAGTTGGTAAACAGGAAGAACCAATGGTTCTGCGTATGGAGCGTATTGAAGCATCACAATCTTTTAGGCAATTATTCTCATGAGGCTTTTGCCCGTCAGATGATGAGCAGCTACTGGTTTGGCGACGTAGAAGACTACAAGCGTTTTTCTGGCGATACCTTGCGTGAATACAAGCGTTACTTCTCCGACTACGACTACACACAATGGGATAATGATGATTTTCTGGAGCAGAAGCAGCTGTTCGGCATGACCAAATGGTCGAACTCTCTCTGCCAGAAATTTCAGAAGCTATGCCAGGAGATGGAGCAAGCCATCGTGGGGTGGAAATACTTATAACCTCTTGATTTCCAAAATAATATTAAAGTTCACAAGTTTGTGGTCCACAAACTTGTGAACTTTATTTTTTTTGCGTACTTTTGCATCAGAAATCAAGACTAAAGTAAATGAAGAATGTCTGCAAGACCGCATCAAGAAATCTCTGATTGATAAAGAGATCATCTACATCGAGAAGCAGGGTGTTTTTCTTGCCGACAGTGTATTTGAACTCTGGTTTAAGAAGGAAATGATGTGATGCCTCTCCATCCATTCACTTTAGCAGAAACAGAAGAATTGTGTACCAGTAAGCAGCCAGAAAGATTAAGTGTTCGCGCAGCTCTATAAAAGCCAAAAGCACGACCATCTTCTCAGATAGCCGTGCCAATAATATTTTTCAAAACCACTGTTTTGCAAGAGAGAGATTGTATTTATTTCTTCAATAATTCATCAATAAGCTTAGAAGTCTCTGGACTTGATGGGCGAGGTGCATCAGCCTTGATAATCTTTCCTTCACGATCAAGCAAGATGAAACGAGGGATGCCATTGATGAGATATTTATTCATAAACTCATCCTTATTACCCATGTGTAACTGAATACCCTTCATATCACCCTTTTGGATGCGCTTTTCCCAAGCCTGCTTGTTTTGGTCGCAGGACAAACCGACGAAGTAGATGTCCTTACCAACGTATGCCTCCTCCAACTTGGTCATATAAGGAAGTTCACCACGACAAGGACCACACCATGTTGCCCAAACATCGATATAAACATATTTACCCTTCAGAGACTCCAAGGAAACCATCTTACCATTGATATCAGGACAATTAAAAGAAGGTGAAGGATTACCAGCTCTCAAAGCTTCCCATTGCTTGCACATATTGTCAAACTTCTCTATATTCTTGGCATCTGTTACATTCTTGTGGAAGTATGCAATTACTTCATCATTTCCATCCAATCCAGAACCAGAAACCACACCATAAAGATAAGCATTAGTTACATAAGATTTCACTTGAGCATCTGCAACATGAGCATCCATGAAGTTCATAAATTCTTGTTTTCTATCACCACCCTTAAAAACCTGACACAAAATAGAATTCGTGATAAACTCTCCGTATTCAGGATATTCAAACAAACTACCATCCATAACAGCCAATTCCTTCAAC
This sequence comes from Prevotella sp. AM42-24, assembly GCF_003461825.1. Lineage (NCBI taxonomy): Bacteria > Pseudomonadati > Bacteroidota > Bacteroidia > Bacteroidales > Prevotellaceae > Prevotella > Prevotella sp. AM42-24. Next base: position 6,053 of record NZ_QTXV01000003.1, read on the forward strand.
TTGGCATAATATACATCAGAAGGTTCAAATGACTCTAATTTATGAATATACTGATAATATGACTTATATAAAGGGAACTTAGAATAAGACTGCAATTTCAAATGCTCTTGTTCTTTCTTAGTGAATTTAGCAGGTAAACCCGCCTTTTTCAATAAGGCCAAGTTAGCCTCATATACACTATCATTGCTCTTGATAAAAGCAGCCTCATCCTTGCCAGAATCATCAAAGCCAAGAAATGCAAAGCGAGTTTTCAACAAATAGTTATTGACAGATGCCAAATCACCAGTACAATTGAAAACACGAGATTCTGTATCATAATCTACAGTCAGATCTTTATCAGACTCCAGATATAAATTACGACTGAAAGATTTACCATAACGTACCTGTACGTACTGTGGAGTGAAACCATCCTTTTTTACAGTAACTACACCATTCACTACATCTACATCCATTATTTCATTGGATGCACACCAAGTCAACTTCAACTTTGCTCCTTCCTCTGGATGAACAATTTTAAAAGTATAAGTTCCTGCGTGCATTGACATAGCGGCAAGCCATGTCAATGCAATACTAAATATTCTTTTGCTAATCATTTATTGATATTATTAGTTGTATTACTTTGCAAATTGAAAACCATCAAGACAGAACCAAGCAGGTGTACGCATTTTACCATTTTCATCCTTATCAGAGGAATCTAAATAGAATACTACCTTATCAACAGTACCCAAAGCCGTAAGATCCATCTTCATCCAATCAGCTACTACATAATCCCAAGTAGGATGGTCTGCGTTATGTCCTTTCTTGCAAGCCAAGTCGAAACTAACACTTCCTGTCTCACTACCAGCAAGGTAACCCTTAGCTGTAACTATGAAATAGTCATTTTCCCCAAACTTCTTTACACCGCCTTCAACGTATGTATGCCAAATTCCCTTTGGTTTGCTGGGAATATTAGGATTTTGCATAGGCTTTTCCGCTGTTCCGTATGTATCACCATAAGTCATAGCAAGATAATCCCATGTTGTATTAGATACAAGAATGTACTCAATCTTCTTTGGCTTGTCCAAAGTAAAGTAAGCATCATCACCATTGATATGGCAAACCAAATATGTACCTGTATTATTAGGCTTGGTTGACCAAACACTATAGCGCATAGAGTCAACAGCAGTCTCGTCACCTCCCCACGTGAAAGAGCGCAAAGAACGATTACTATAACAGAAACCACCTGCCAATTGTTTACCAGCCTTCACTGTATTGAAATTCATACCCGCAACAGAGAACCCATTGTCAGGAATGACATGAGAGAAACGAGTTGGAATCTCTAATTCCGAAAAAGTGATATTATCGGCATGAGGAATGACCAAATCCATATCATCACTACATGACGCCATCAATCCTCCAAAGAGAACTAACATACTAAATATAATCTTCTTCATTGTCTTATCTTATTACTTATTTTTATTATTCAAGTCCAGGATTTTGCTCTATAACATTGCTATGAGCATGAATCTCATCATCAGGAATAGGCCAGCAATACTGATTCTCACTGAAATTGACTTCTGGCTTTAATGTATAAATCCATGGTTTTCCATCATGCTCGAAACGTAAAGATGCAAACCAAGGGGTTTCATTCTCCATGAACAAAGCCACTACGTATTCCTTGAAAATCGCATCCATCAATTCCTGATGTGTACTGATACCTGTGACAGGTTCCATTACAGGATTGGTGTATTTGGCTCTCATCTCATTCAGAGGAGCCAAAGCACCCTGAATATCAGAAGGATTAGTTCGAGCCAACAATTCAGCTTTCATCAAATATAACTCGGCATAACGCATAGGATAAGTAGCATACATATCATTCTTTCCTGCATAGCGGCCGCAATGATAAAGCTTGGTCAAGATATTGTCTTTAGTACTGGTATCCCATGTTTCTGGAGCACGAGCAGTACCAAAAGTTACATCATGGCGTGCATCATTATCAAGCCATTCCTGAACCAAATCCGTAAACTTATTGCTATAATAGAAGCCGTATGAGTACATAAATTCATAACCAGAAATACCATAATAAGAATCCGTATTATCACCCAAATAATGTGAGAAACAGTTTTCCTTGGAATTCCAGCCATTTTCGTAAAGTTTAGCCAAATCGGTTTCCATCTGCCAACCAGAATTGTTTGCCAATAATTCGTTGACCAATGTCAAAGCTTTAGCATAATCTCCTTCCCATCCACGAACCAGCAACAACTTTGCATGCATGGCCTTGGCAAAGAGTTTATTCATACGATATGCTGTAGTATAATCAGGAGCATTCTGTTCTGCAAACTCTAAATCATCAAGAATATATTGATAACTCTCACCTACTGTACTTCTGCCTACCATCAAGTTAGACAATTCAGAAGTCTGGTCACGATAGATGATACCGTATGGAGAATCAGCCTTGTCAAACCAATGTCCATAGAGCCACAATAATTCCAAATTACAATAGCCACGAAAACAACGAGCCTCGCCTAAGAGTGAGTTTTTGTCAGCTACAGAAGGAAAACTACTATCATCCAACTTGTTTATACCATTGATGGCAGCATTACAAGTATTAATAATATCATATAACTGAGACCATTGACTGGCAGTAGCACTTGAACTCTGCTTATAGCTCATAGAATACATCTCATTGCTATATGTCCAAAATCCAGCCATGCACTGAAGGTAAGAATACAAATATCCTCCCAGATTAGAACCGCCAGTCTCATATACACCATAAATGCCGTTTACAGCATTTTTTGCACCAGAATAATCCAAAACTGCATTATCAGTAGTCAAGGAATGCTTTGGAGTTTCTGTAAGATAGTCATCACAAGCTGTAAAGCACAAACTTCCAGCCAGCAACAAACTGAATATTTTAATTTTCTTCATTGTTTCTTTATTTAATCGTTACTTTCACGCCTACATTAAATGTCTTTGCAGAAGGATAAGTACTATAATCTGTACCATATCCATACAATCCCGCACCAGCATTGAAGTTACCCTGAGGATCCATGCCTGGATACTTCGTTATGGTAAACAAGTTGGTTGCCTGGAATGTCAACTCTATTCCTTTAACCACAGACTTACGGAACCATTCCACAGGGAACTTGTAAGAAAGGTTTAAGGCACTCAGACGCATATAAGAAGCATCATGCAACCAGCGGTTTGTAAATACACTATTCTGACCCATACCATAGTGAGTTACTACAGGATACTTTGGATTGTTATTGCCAACCATTGTATAGCTATCTTTCACTATATTCAATGTATTATACGCATTGGTACCGCCAAATGTAGAAGCTTCATCACTCCAATAACGCTGACCACCTATAGAATAGGTAAATGTCAAATTACACATCAAGCCTTTCCAATACAAAGTAGTGCCAAAACCTCCAAACATATCAGGAATGGCATCACCTATATAAGTACGGTCACCATCAGCAGTAATCTTTCCGTCACCATCAAGATCGACAACATAAACATCACCTACATTTTCTGTCCATGAAGTAACACGATAGTTGGTTGGTTTTCCTGTAGAAGGATCAATTGGTTTACATGCCCAAACTTCCTCGCCATTTTCATACAAACGACCTGCATCTACATATCCATAAAAACGACCTAACTTGCCGCCTTCCTCTATCTTGTAGTTGTCATAGGCTGTACCACCCAAGTACTTGTTAACTCCATTCAATTTCTCCAAGATTCCACGGTTATGAGCTGCATTGAAGTTGACCTCCCAAGTCATATCATGATTCTTGATGATATCTGCAGTAATATCGAATTCAATACCAGTATTACTAATGGCACCTATATTCTGGTTAGCAGAGGAGAAACCTGAAGAAATCGGAACAGGACGATTTGTTATCAAGTTATCAACATACTTACGATACCAACCAAACGAACCACGGATACGGTCATCCAAGAAACCATAGTCAAGACCTATATCCGTCTGTGTCTGAGATTCCCACTGCAAAGTGTTATTACCCAAAGTTGATGGATAAGTTCCAGGCTGCTTATTGAACATATTAGAACCCATATAACTGGTAAAGTCATAATAGCCTAAGTTCTGAGAACCTGTCAAACCATAAGAAGCTCTCAACTTCAAATAACTTACGACATCTTTCAGAGGTTTCATAAACTCCTCTTCTGTAATAATCCAACCTGCAGCTACTGAAGGGAAATACCCCCAACGGTTATCCTTACCAAAGCGAGAAGAACCATCAGTACGGAAAGTACCTGTTAATAAATATCTGTCGTTATATTTATATTGAGCACGAGCAAAGACTGAAACCAAAGAAGCAGCACTCTTGTTACTATTCATCTTACTTCTATTGGCAGCACTACCTAAGTTGGTCAAAATGTCATCATCAGGGTAGTTAGTACCAGAAGCTGACATATAATCAGTAGATATATGTTCTACGGAATGACCCAACATAGCTTGCAAGTCATGCTTGCCCATAGTTTTATAGAAAGTCAACAAGTTATCCCATACTATCGTATAATTTTGTGTATCACTCTGAGATCCTGAGTTTGTGCCAGAATCATAATAACGGCGTGTGAAACTCTCTGACTTGGCATTGCCATACTGGGCATTCAAAGTGGTACGGAATTTCAAAAATTTGAAGATGTTATACTCCAAGAAACCAGATGCATTGATATTTCTGGAAACACTATAATTCAAGTCCTTCAATTCTACAAGAGGATTCTTTGTATAGTAGTCAATCGTATTGATAGTACCATCTTCGTTGTAAGCTGGATAATCAGGACGCATTTTAATCAGGCGATAAATCATATTATCCTTCTGATTAGCACTACGGGAAGAAGCATCCATATTCATACCAAATTTCAACTTGTCAGAAACCATTGACTCAAAGTTGAAACGTCCACCAAAGGTTCGTGAATTACTACCCTTGACAATACCATCCTGATCCTTATAACTAACAGATGCATAGTAAGAGGTCTTAGGAGAACCACCACGAATAGAAACATTATAGTTTTGGACAGCAGCACTTTGGGTCATCATATCCCAATAGTTATCATGACCATTATAATAAGCATTTGGCAACCATAAGTTATCTATATCAGTCATATCCCATTGACTGGTATTAATCAGGTTGAACTTATCCAAATCCATGTATTTTCTATTAAAATAGGTCATGCCACCATTACGAAAAGCCTCCAACAAATTTGCTTTCTTTGAATAAGTCTTATACTCCTCGGCATTCAAAGTCTTCATATCGTTGGAATTAAGTTCCTGCCAACCATAACGAGCATTGAACTCGATGGTAGGTTTCATACCTTCAGAACCCGTTTTCGTAGTAACAATAACAACACCATTAGCTGCACGAGAACCATAAATAGCTGTAGCAGAAGCATCCTTCAAAATATCAATACTCTGCACATCATTCAAATCCAAATTATACAAAGTATTGCTTACATCACCTGAAATACTGGCTGAATACTGTGGCACACCATCAATCACCCACAAAGGCTGACCATCACCAGAAAGAGAAGACTGTCCACGGATAACCAAAGAAACAGGAGAAGTAGGAGAAGCATTGGAAATCATGACATTGACACCAGCAGCCTTACCTTGAATCATACTGGCAATATTAGAAGTCATTGGAGCCATCTCCACATCTTTCTCAGAAAGACGAGATACAGAACCTGTTAAATCTTTAGCCTTAGCTGTTCCATAACCAATAACTACAACCTCATCAAGCAACTGTTTATCATCGCTCAATGTAACTGTTATATTGCTAACGTTCTTACGACAATTAACAAAATAAGAAGAAGTTTTCATACCAAGAAACGAAACCAACAAGGTCTCACCCTTACCTTGGTCAAGATTCATCGTAAAATTACCGTTGAAATCAGTAACTGTACCTATACCCTTCTTGCCTTGCAACGTAACAGTTGCAGCAGGAATCGGATCACCCTTATCATCAAGCACACGACCAGAAATCGTAACCTTTGCAGCCTGTCCTACAGTAGAATTCGGAGAGATAACTTTGACAGAAATGACACCATTGTTTTGCGTATAGGTCACAGGGAGACCAGCTAACACTTGCTTCAATGCACTCTCAATGCTATTGGCTTTCACATTAGCATTCACTTTGTAGGCATCAAGATCCTCATAAGAGAAAATAATCTTGGTACTAAATCTCTCTTCCAACTCTTTCAATACCGAAGTCAAAGGCTTGGAACTGATCATTTGCTCATACTTCACACCCTTAGTCTGGGCTACAGCGTAACTACCTGTATAACCAGACACCAGCAATGCCAAGCATGTAGAAAACAGAATTCTCTTCTTTCTCATAACAGCATTTTATTATTAATTAATGAATATTATTTCTCTTTTATATGCCATTATGACGTGCCATTATCGAAACAAGGCACCCTAATTGAAAGAAAATTCGCCTAAAAAGTTCTATTTTGTAACTTTTTAGGCGAGATTCTTAATTATTTCAATGATACAAATGGTAAAATTTGAATAACTATGCAATATAAAACATGTCTCAGAAGACATCTTCCTTTATCACTACTTTAGAAGCGAATTTAAGAGACGGACAAGACTATAGAAACGGTAATTACTCTATAACTATCACATTATCCTGAAGCTTGACATTAACCTCAGAACTCTCATTGAGCAACTTAAGAGCATTCTCTAAACTATCCTTTATATTGCACATATAATGGAAATGCTTGTTGAGCAATTGCTCGTCACGACAAACTATATTCACATCATATACTCGTCCCAACTGCTGTAAAATGGTACGCAAAGAAGCATTGTCGAAATACAAGACGCCATCCTTCCAACTCGTAAAGTCTTTAGGGTTGACATTCTGAACCATGACCTTGCCATTTTCTATATAAGCATCTTGTTTTGGGGAAATTCTCACCTTGCTCTGGTCAAGAGATACCTCCACAGAACCTTGTACCAAAGTGACGTGTACATCCTCATTGTTATAACAACGAAGATTAAATTCTGTACCTAATACCTTGGTTGAAACGGAATGAGTCTTGATAATAAAAGGAAGATTAGCATCATGGTGTACTTTGAAATATCCCTCACCATAAAACTCTACATTACGATTGTCTTTACCAAAATTCTCTGGATATTTCAGGATACTCTTTGAATTAAGACATACTTCTGTGCCATCAGGCAAAGTAACAGTCTTCTGCTCTCCTGCTTTAATCTCAATCGTTTTTACTGATTCTGATGCAGATACTTCATGAGATTGTGGAGATTCTATCTTAGCAATTTGATTTTCTACTGAATCCTTGACTTCCGCCATCGGTTTTTGACCCAGCTGCTGATGATTCCAGGTCATCAAGACTACAATCAGCAGAATAGCTGCAGCACTGGCTGCAATATAACGTAACAAAGTCTTGAATATCGGATGGCTCTCAGATTCTTCCTCCTCATATTCTTCTTCCATCTTATCTTTACTGAACTTATCCCATGCAGCATTCACATCAGGAACAGGTCCAAATTGGCGATTAGCGGCTTCGTCCAAATCCAGTATATCGCACAAGGTCTCCATGCCCACCTCGGATTCGAGTTGTGCATCTGAATGCTGAAGCATATCCTCTACAGAATCGTCCATTGCATCTAAGACTTGCTGTTTTATATCTTTTTCTTCTTTCATTGGAATCTTTTTTCTTTTAAAACGAAGTTTCGAGAAAATATGGTACCTTTAACGTCTTAATATTTCGTTAGAATAAGTTAAGTTTAGTAAAACTCAGCACCTTTGAATTTTTGCCGCATATAACTGAGTGCCTGCATGATATGTTTTTTCACGGCACTCTCGCTGATATCCAACTCCGCCGCGACCTCTCTGTATTTCTTATGCTCCACATAACAGAGCTGTACAATCTGTTGGGTTCGCGGAGTCAACTCAGTTAAAGCACCCATTATCGCCTTTATTTTCTCTTCATGAACATCCCAATGGTCATAAACAGAATTGACCACCATTTCTGTTTCCTTCATACTCGCCAATACATAACGAGAACGAATATCCTGCCTACGAATATAGTCTAAGCTGACATTCTTTACTGTAGTCAACAGATAGGAAGAAATATTATCAACATCTTGATACCGGACTCTTTTCCAAACCAGTTCGAAAGCATCGGATACAACATCCTTGCTTACCTCGTTATCATGCAAGATGCGCAAGGCAAGGTAGTAGGCTTTGGAATAATTGTCCTTAAATAATTTTTCAAAGCTCTGTCTATCCATTCTCTCTCAATAATTTATCTCCCTTACAAATAAAGAAAATACAGTTTTACCCAAGACTATTGAGTAAGACTGTATTTTTTTATATTTTCTCCTCTTCTTACTTCACAATAGAAGTAACAGGATTTCTAACGCCCTTCATACCAATGAGGAAGGCCTTGGCACTACCAAACTTCAGGAACATGTCCAGACGTACAGGTACATGATTTTCATCATCAGTAATGTAGAAATCGACGATGCGCTTATACTTGCCCTTCTCATACTCCTGATAAGCCAGACGCAAACAACGATACTTCACACCATTGTCGGCCTTGATGGTTTCTCTGCCCGCAAACTTAATCTGGGCAGGAGTACGGCCATCGCCATCCACAATCGGGAACTTGACTACATAACCCTTCTTCCAGTTGGCAGGATCGAAACTACGGGCACGGAGGAAGATGTTCAGCATGTCAAATACGCAATCATCATAGCTGACTTTCTTCCAGGAATGAGAACCGTCATTGTGCTTACGATGCATCTTGACATGACACTTGCCGCCAGAATAGCTGTAGAAATCCTCATCTACCGTATATCGCTTGCCCTCACGAGCTCCCTTGCGGAAATACATCGGAGACATATCGGTACCCGTATAGCTCAAAAGCGTATCACGAAGGACAAAGAAATCATCTACCTTGTGATTTCCTCTCGTCACCAATGAGGTGCGATAAGCGGGCTTGCCATTCTTGGTACTCTGCACAATAGACATGCTGGCTGTACCAGCCTTCACCCACACAAACTTCCAGTTGTAATACAAATTGTAAGTGAGAAACTCACCCGACTTGAAGGCTGTATTACGGAAAGTACACTGGGCAGACACTGTAGTGCTGACCATCAGCAGTAATACTGCTATCCACAATGACTTCATTCTTTTCATAGTTCATCATATTTTAGGAATGTATTGTATGCCAAGTTTCTTGGCACGCTCTACATTCTGGTTCTTTACTTTCTTCTCCTTGTCTGGCTTCTGCTTGGTGATGGCACCTGGCTTCTGGTGTGACAATGGTTTCTCCTTAGGATCCCAAGATTCCGTGACATCCCACTTCGCCTTACATTCGATAGCTCCAGGATAGTAATATACTTCTTCTGCCTGCTGGTCTTCATCATAACAGCCCGTATCCCACTTGCCGTTATTGTTGCGGTCCACTATCAGGCGCAAGTAATATTTCTGTGGCTTCAGATAATAAAATTCTGCCACACCATTGATGGCCTTCACTTCCTTGACTACCTGATCCTGACCATTGAGCAACTGTACAAGCAGCGGTTCGTCAGTCAAACTGGTGATATTGACCAGAAGAGTACCATACTCATCCAGCGAAGATACCTTGAATCCCTGTTTGATAGCCTTGGTAGCCAATCCGTAGATGTCTTCGAATGCCGCAGAATCCACTTCCAGACTATATTCGATATTCGGACGCCATTCGCCTCGCAACTCATATTCCCTCAACTTATTAGGAACCGGTTTAAACTCGAAAGGTGCCCGATACCAGAGCGTATCATGCTTGGCATAAAGATGAATGCCTGCCGTATCTGCCTTTGAGAGAGGCGTAGGGAACGTAAATCGGATGTTCTTATCCGGATCCAACTGGGATGAGACGCCCACCTGCACTTCCAATGGCTTGAGAGGCATGATGGAATCATAAGGCTCCCCTTTCTTCTTGAGTTTTTCCTGTTTCTTGGTCCAGTCTTCCAGTTCCTTGTTGAGCTGTTTCTGCCGCTTGGCGTATGGAGTCTTTGCCAATATCTCCAATGTATCAAGCTTATCCACCAATACGCCGGTACTGTCGGTCATACGATAAGCCAATTCCATCCGCAGCGTGTCCTGATTGACCAACGCAGTATCTTTCAACCAGTAAGTAAGGGTATCCTTCTTCTCTGCTGCCTCCAGCAGGAAAGCATCTTTCTCATTGAAATTCAGACCCTTGATGGTAGGCAGGATGCTATCTCCATAACTGAAGAAGAGAGAGAAATTGTTGGGTTCCTTGCGCTCTGACTTCAGAAAATAGCGGTCGGTAAGCGTTTCGGTGAATGCTCTCAGCACAATATCGTCTGGATAGAAATGGGTGTAATCCACCTGGGCGATAGATTTGATATGAAGCGTATCAATCCAAGTGGTATCCTGTCTGACGTCCGGCTTGCAGGAAGGTACGATGATGTCATGAGAGAAAGCTAATTTCTCGCTTTTCTGATTGAACATATAGTTGCCATCCATATCCTGCAAGGCATAGATGCGATAAGAGCCTGGTGCAATACCCTTCACTACGAAGCGGCCACGGCTATCCGTACGGCTCACTCGGAGCATCGGCTTGGTCTTGAATGCAGAATCAGCCTGATCGCTATACAGACCCACTAAAATACCCTTGATCGGTTCCAGATTTTCTGCTTCGAGCACATATCCGGATACTTCCATGGTGTCGATAGCCTCGCCCGTAGAAAAACTATAGGTGAAGTTACCCATCGGATTGTTCTCATTGTTATCACTGATAGCATCAGAGAAATCAATGGTATAAGTCGTATTCGGCTTCAGGGAATCGACCAGAGAGACGGTGATTTTCTTACCCGCAGCCTTGATTTCTGGAGCCTCCAACTGAGGTGGAGACACGATGACTTTCTCAGAAGGATTGTCGAGCTTGATAAACTCATCGAAGTAGATGCTTACTTTCTTGCTCTTCACCCCTATTCCGCCATCTGCCGGGTCGGCACCTATCACCTTAGGTGGAGTTTCATCATACCATCCTCCGTCTGGCTGTCCCATCTTGGCACAGGAAACCAAAAGCAGAAAAGCAAGCAGATAGAGAGGCAAAAACAGAGTTTTTTCCTTCTGGCTGTTTCCAACTAAAAAATCTAATATCTTCTTCATTATTCTTACCTTTCTGCTAATTATTCTTATCCTTTAATATATCATAAACTTCCGGATGAAGCCATGATCTACTGATTCATCTGGAGCATCTCGTCGATATTCTTACGGCTGTTGCTCAGACGAGGTATCTTATGCTGTCCACCCAACTTGCCCTTGCTCTTGAGCCAGTTGTTGAAGAGATTAGGACGGGCCTTCACAATCTCCAGATGCTGGAGAGTAACATCGTGGAAGCGCTTTGCCTCATAATCACTGTTGATTTCCTGCAGATGCTGATCCAGCAATGTGGCAAACTCATCGAGACTTGCCGGTTCCTTAGAGAACTCTATCAGCCACTGATGGCGGCACTTCGCATTACTGTCCATAAACACAGGTGCTGCCGTATATTCTGCCACCTGGGCTCCTGTCTTATCACAAGCATACTTCAGTCCCTTCTCGGCATTGTCCATAATCAGTTCTTCGCCAAAGGCATTGATGAAATACTTGGTACGACCCGTGATGACAAACTTATATGGATTCTTGCTGGTAAACATGACTGTATCACCAATGAGATAGCGCCACAATCCACAGGAAGTAGTAATAACCATCGCATAGTTCTTGCCTATCTCCACTCCCTGCAATGGCACTACGGTAGGATTGTCGGTACCAAATTCATCCATCGGGATAAATTCATAGAAGACATCATAATCCACCATGAGCGACATGGAAGGGTCTGACGGATCATCCTGCAAACCGAAGAATCCCTCGCTGGCATTATAGGTTTCCATATAATGCATGTTAGGAGAAGTAATGAGCTGCTCATACTGCTGGCGATAAGGAGTAAAAGCGATACCGCCATGGAAGAAGACCTCCAGATTAGGCCATACCTCCTCCAGATGCTTCTTGCCGGAAAGTTCCATCACACGAACCAATACGCTGAGCATCCAACTTGGAACACCCGAGATATTGGTTACGTTCTTATTCATCGTTTCACGGGCAATGCGGTCGCGTTTCACCTCGAAATCGCTCAGAAGAGCAGTCTGCTTCTTAGGAACACGCACCAGATTGGCAAGTGGATTGATATTTTCGATGAGGATGGCACTCAGGTCTCCCACCAGACTTCCCTCTACATTATAATTAGGTGAATGGCTGCCGCCGAGAATCAGACTCTTGCCATCAAACAGTTTACTTTTCGGATTATTACGGAGATAATATGCCACAGCATCAAAGCCACCGGCATAGTGGATGCCATGCAATCCGTCTCGTGAAACAGGGATAAACTTACTCTTGTCATTGGTAGTACCAGACGACTTAGCATACCATTTCACGGTTCCAGGCCAGAGAACATCCTGCTCTCCGTGGCGCATACGGTCGATATCCCCTTTCAGTTCCTCATAGGAATTGACAGGTACATTTTTTGCGAATTTCTCGTAACTATCAGTCGTATTTAGTAGATGCTTAACGCCATATTCTGTATTTTTGCCCTTATTGATAAGGTGCATGAGTACTTTATGCTGCATATGTTCTGCATCATAAAGGTACTTCTCCAACTCCTTTTGGCGAGGTTTGAAGACGTTGCTTACTATACTTGTTAAACTCATATATGATATTAATATCTTTTGAGTTGCAAAATTAACCTAAACTTTTCATATAGAGAAAGTTTTTACTATTTTTAATATTAAATATATGACTTTAAAAAGAAAAGAAGAATGACTAAGGCTCGGAATTCGCACTTTTTATTCGTAATATAGCTTATTTTTCTTCAAGTCAATATAAAAATGATAGCAGTTCCCCAAAGCGGACACGATAAAAGATTCAACAGATAATTTGCGCTAACATACATTTTTACATACATTAGCGCAGATTATCCGTGAATAATTTGCGCTAATGGCCACTTTTTTGTATCTTTGCGCAAAAAATATGATAATACCAATAAAGGCTTTAGTGAAATAACCAATCACTAAAGCCTTTATTGTCTGCTTTTATTCCTCTGCAAATGCGCAGTCTTCATTAGCAGCACTTTTTATTCGTAATATAGCTTATTTTTCTTCAAGTCAATATAAAAATTCCCCTTAAAGAACGAACCATTGATACTGCCAAAGCTATTTTTAATAGAGAAATTTTTCATGATAGGAATAAAATGATTAGGAAAATACTTAGTACCTATCTTTAACTTATCATATCTGATAGCTTTATAGCTATCCAAATAGTCATTATAAACATCTATCAGTTTCACCTTCGTTTGTTTGCAAAACTCATCCAGATACTTACTTGGATAAAACTCTATCAACTCTGCATTACTCAGATACAGCCTCATGTTTCCTTCCAGGTTCCACATTTTTCCATCCTGTCGGATAGTTATTGGCACCTTTATTACAATTGAAGGATAGACAGAAAGGATGTCAAACTTGCTTAACTTTGTAGTATCCACGGCATTCATATCCACAAAAGCCAACTTTTGCTCAGCAAAATTAAGATTGATAACGTTTTTGGTAGAGTCGGAAAAGTTGCAGAGGTTTTGCACATCAAGTTTTGCAGTAAACGGATAAGAATTTTCCAGCACGAAGATATTTCCAACAAAGCAAACATTCCCCACATTGAATTTTCCCACAAAAATATTCTTCACAAGATACTTTTTTCTAAAACATTCTATAGACCGCACCTTCAACTTGGACTTTGCAAAAGAGTGGTCAGGAAACAGTTCATTGAAGTCATGCTCCTTGATATAAAAACCAGCATCTCCAGTAGTTATCAAAATATCATTAAGTTTCGTGCCATTGATTGGCGCACTTATATAATACCAGCTTTTCTTAGATTCTTTCTGATACACTCTAAACTCTGTCTGTGCCTTCAGGCATATGCTGAACAAACAGACTAACAATAATATAATACTACGCATAGTTGATATGATTTTAATTAGTTATCTTATCCTAATTTCCCCTTTCTTTGTTGGATGTTTTTTATTTTTTTTCAATTCTTCTTTATACTTCTGTATAATAGAGCGAAGTTGTTTTTGGGATTTTGTTTTAATAAGCATTAAACCACCCATACGAGGATAGAAATACTTCAATATTTTCGGATCTTTTACTATATCAACAGACTCTATATCATCTTTTGAAATGCTATCCAAAGATAGAACTTCCACCCCATCAACCAAATAGACAGGAATATTAAAAGAAACTGAATCTTTCGAATTTTCTTTTTGAGCAAAAGAAAACAAATAAAAGAAACAAGCAAAACATACCAGCAATAACTTTTTCATATTCTATTTTTTAGCAATATTTTTATAACGAACAAAACTATAAACTATGCATTATATCTCCTCACTATTGTTAGTTTGATATAATTCCCTTTAGGTATAGGTATAATACCTTTCAACCTTTTCTTTTTTATTTTATCTATAATTTTAACTATTTTTCTTACAGAAAGAATATTATCAACTTCTTTATAACTGACAATTTCTACCATAATAGTCTTATAACTTTCATCTATATAGAAAGCAAAAAGTAAATTGCATTGATTTTCAGATAAGAGTTTTTTCTCATGCTGAGAGAGAAGCTTATTTACTGTATTTAAAACCTCATTACGGAATTTTATTTCATCAACCCTATTTCTAAAAGCAGAAAAGTCAACAGACTTTTGTTTTATTTTATTAGTAAGTTCCAAATCTTTCAACTTATAAAACTCACCTATATGATGATAAGAATATCGCTTACTCTTTACGATTTCTTTATTCAAACATTTTTTCTCCAGTTTATACTTTTCTGAAATAACTTCTGTTTGAGCAACACCTGTTAGTGGATAAACTAACATAAGTAGTAGTAATAACTTTTTTATTAACTGTCTCATATACTTAACTTTTATTATTGAATAATCTTCTAATAGTATGTCTTAGACATGATTGGCAAAGTACAGAATAGAAATACCCCACCAAATAAAAGTCGATTGATTTTATTCATTTTTATATTGTTTATAATTCGAGTGCAAATATATAAAACTTTTTGCAAACAATACTCAACAATCAAAAATAATAATTTACTGAAAATTTACAAATAATTAAAAGTTACTGATACTCAGGTAGTTTTGAAATATTTTACTGAAATTTTAAAATGATAATTTAGACCAAAGAAAGAATAAATTTATCGAAATCTTTAGCCGTTCCATCTTTTCCACACACTTTTTCCAACATCCTTTTTCTGGAAAGTGAAACTCCAGAATTTGATAATCCTACAAGATTACTTATAGAAGATGGTGAAATATGAAGTCTTATTAATAAACAAATATGATATTCTTTTTCCGTTAGACGATTTTTAAGCATTTGTGGAAAAGACGGTATTAATTGCTCTATTAAGTCACTTAACTCTATCCAATCCTCATTTGATAATTTCTCTTTTGGATGTAATATTATAAATTGTATTTTTCTAAATATTGCTGAATTTTGTAAAATAATATCCGTATCAGTAAGTAATGAACCAGAGAATTTTTCACGAATATCTTTTATTGTATTTTTTAAGTTCATTATAATTTCTTCCTTTTGTTGTATTACTTCTAATTCATTAAGGTCTTTAACTCGCTGCAATTCTCTTTGATTTGATTGAAGTTTTAACAAACTATCATTATATAATTGCTGAATAAGAGATATTCTATGATTTTTTTTATTCATCTGCAATTTATAGATAAAAATAGAGAGACAAAACAGAATGATACTACACAATATAACAACATAAATGACCATAATTCTTTTCTCGGATTTCTGTTCTGCTACCATAGCAAGTCTTTTGTTTCTGCTATAATCATACATAGCTTGTAGCTGATGCAATTGTGTTTTTCTTACTCGAACTAAATCAGAATCATTATATTCTGTACTTTTCATAGCATACATTGCTGCCAAGATTGGATTATTTCTTTTTAAGTAGTATTGAGCCAAAGTTTTTGTAGTTATTGCCTTATTACTAAATGATTTTGATAATTTTAAACTTTCATTGAGTTTACAATAAACAGAATCTAACTGGTTTGTCTGTAAAAAAAACAAACCTTTCTCATAAAGCAAAAAAGCATAAGAATCTTCATAATTTTGATTTCCTGCAAAATTTACTCTATTATACGCTTCAAAAGCTTTCTTAGCTTTATCTATATTATTCCTTTTTAAATAGTAAACATAGTTACATCCAAAAGCAATATCCGCATCTCTATCATACCCATGCTTTCTAAATAATTCTGCAGCTCTTGTATTTACAATTATAGCAGAATCTTCATTATCTAAATACGTATAAGCACCAGTTTTATTATAATAATATCGAATGGCATTTAAAGTATCATGAGCTTTATAAGCATAATGGGTAGCTTTTTCAAATGAAAATAACTCTTGATATGGTAAATATTGCTTTGAAAACAATACCCCCATTTGACTATACACTCTACATAGCGTTGCATAATCGCAATCCTGGGCTGTAGTATCAGCCTGCTCCGTCGCTTTATTATAATATTCTAATGCCATGGGTGTCTCATGCATATCCCTATATACACACCCCAAAATATAATATGCCAACATCTTGTCATTAGCAGTTCCATGATGCTCATAATAATCTACAACAGCCAGCATAGTACTATCTGAAGTAAAATCTATATATGCCTTATTCATTGCCTTATGATAAAGTAAATCATAACGCATTCTTTGAGCTTTAGTAAATTTAGACCATTCAGGTTTTAAAGCATCCAGCATTTTTATAGTTATCTGGGCAGAATCATCTGCTATATCCATGATACTATCAGCCTTACTCAGCTGTTGATCATAGGCTTTATTACCAGTACATGACAGTAGCATTGATAATAAAATAAAAATAATACTTTTTTCCATAACATTTATATATTTCTGCACCAAAGATACATGTAATATAAAGCCTCGGATACAATGCTTCCATTTTCATCCGAGGCTTTATCAATATATTCTTCATTCCTGCCCTACTCCTCTGCAAATGCAGCGGCTTCGGCTGCAGCGATGATGTCCTCACGGCTCTGTATCTTAGGCTGTGCGGAAATATCGCTCAAATCAAATTCATCTTCTTCCTGTGAATCGGTTGTCTCGACAGTATTTACCTTCTTGACAGCCCTATCCTCGAAAACCTCTTCCTTGAAGACATTCTCATGCTTCTCCGGTTCTTTAGTTTCCGTATTCTGAGAGATAATGAAGTCATCCTTCACCTCAGTATCAGGAACATTCTCCACAGGTTCCTCTTCCATCTTGGTTCTGTTGGCCTTGGCAGAGAATACAGCATCTATAAACTGCGGTTCCTTGCGCAATCGCTCCAGGGTAAGCTTACAAGCAGCCTGCTGGCTTTCCTTCTTGGAATATCCAGTGCCCTTGTCACCCTCTATGCCTTCTATCGTCACCAGGAAAGTAAACATAGGGTTTCCATTACCATCCTTCTTCTGGTCGCATAATACAAACTCAATGTTCACGCGGTTCTTCTGGCTCCATTCGATCAGCTTGCTCTTGAAGTTGACCTCCTTATAAGCCACCTTATCGATGTTGATCATTTTTGCCAGAATGCGCTGCTTCATGAATTTCATGCAGGCATCATAACCACGGTCCAAATAGATGGCACCCACCAAAGCTTCGAAAGCATTTCCTCCCATATAGCTGTTATGAGAAGAACTGTGTCCGTTAGATAAAACAAGCTGGTTGATTCCCATCTCCTGGGCTAATTTATTGAGCGTATCACGCTGCACCAATTTACTTCTTGTATTGGTAAGGAATCCCTCACGCTTTCCAGGGAAATGTTGATATACGATATCGCCCACAACAGCATCCAGCACGGCATCTCCCAAGAATTCCAATCGCTCATTGTTGACAGGCTTTCCCTTGGAATTGCGGTGCATAATGCTCTTATGCATCAGCGCCATCTTATAATAACTGATATTGTGAGGATAGAAACCAAGAATCTGGTACAAAGAAAAATAAAGCTCTTTGTCCTTGCGGAAAGAGAGCTTTATTCTATCTATTAAATTATTCAGCATACTTCTTGAATACTACACAACAGTTGTGACCACCGAATCCGAATGTATTGCTCAATGCAGCACGAACCTCACGCTTCTGAGCTTTGTTGAAGGTGAAATTCAAGTTGTAGTCGAGCTCAGGATCATTATCACCCTCTTCGTGGTTGATAGTAGGAGGAACGATATCGTTCTTCACACTAAGAACACAAGCCATAGCCTCTACTGCACCAGCAGCACCGAGGAGGTGACCAGTCATTGATTTGGTAGAACTGATGTTGAGCTTGTAAGCAGCAGCACCGAAGACAGCCTTGATAGCCTTAGCCTCTGAGATATCACCTACGTGAGTAGATGTACCGTGAACATTGATATAATCAATATCCACTGGCTTCAGATTGGCATCAGCAAGTGCACGCTCCATAACGAGCTTAGCACCAAGACCTTCTGGATGAGAAGCTGTGATGTGATAAGCATCAGCACTCTCGCCCTCACCCACCATCTCAGCATAAATCTTCGCACCACGAGCCTTAGCGTGCTCCAGTTCCTCGAGAATCAAGCAACCAGCACCCTCGCCCATGATAAATCCATCACGGCTTGCGCTGAATGGACGTGAAGCATGCTCTGGGTCATCATTACGTGTTGACAATGCGTGCATAGCATTGAAACCGCCTACACCACATGCACAGATAGCAGCCTCGGCACCACCGCTCACGATGATGTTTGCCTTGCCCAAACGAATCAGGTTGAAGGCATCAGCCAAAGCATTGCTTGAAGATGCACATGCAGATGTAGTAGTGTAGTTTGGTCCGTGGAATCCGAAGTGGATTGAAATCTGACCAGAAGCGATATCTGCAATCATCTTAGGGATGAAGAATGGATTGAACTTAGGACCGTTCTCCTCATGAGTACCAAAGTACTTCACCTCATCCTCGAATGTCTTGATACCACCGATACCTACACCGAATACAACACCAACATTGTTTAAGTCTTCCTTCTCAAGATCGATATTAGCATCCTTTACACCCTGCATAGCTGCAATCATAGCCAACTGAGTATAACGGTCAAGCTTGCGAGCCTCCTTACGGTCAATCCAATCATTGATGTTCAGGTTTTTAACCTCGCAAGCAAACTTGGTCTTGAAAAGGGTTGTATCGAAATGAGTAATAGGTGCAGCACCGCTCTTACCAGCTAAAAGGCTCTCCCAAGTCTCCTCAGGAGTATTACCAACTGGAGTCACAGCACCGAGACCTGTTACAACAACTCTCTTTAATTCCATTTAGTATAAATTAGTTGCTAAATTACTTAGCGTTCTCCTCGATGTAAGAGATAGCGTCACCTACAGTAGCAATCTTCTCAGCCTTATCGTCTGGGATAGAGATAGAGAACTCCTTCTCGAACTCCATAATCAACTCTACTGTATCCAAAGAATCTGCACCGAGATCGTTTGTGAAGCTTGCCTCTGGCTTAACTTCTGCCTCATCAACACCGAGTTTATCAACGATAATTGCCTTTACTTTGCTTTCAATTTCTGACATAATTTTAACTTTTAAAATGTTTATAAATCGATTTCTAATTAAAAATTCGAGTGCAAAGGAACACTTTTTTTTTGATATAAGCAAACTTTTTAAGGAAAAAAGTGCATATTGGTGCACAAATACCCCTAATTTGTGCATGAAAATCTGCTTTTTTCTGATTTTTAGTTGGTTATTTGCAATATTTTAGTTACTTTTGTGCACAAGTTGAACTAATAATTAAAGCGATATGGCATTTACAGAAAAAGCAAATAAGATTTTCAATCAGGCTATTAACGATTATCACGTGAAAGATAATATTGATACTCCTATCAATAACCCTTTTGAAGAGGGTAGTATTGAGAACCGACTTTACTTGAAATGTTGGATAGATACCGTTCAGTGGCATTTCGAAGATATCATCCGCGATCCACAGATTGACCCTGCTGAAGCGCTGCTCTTGAAGCGCCGCATCGACAAGAGTAACCAGGATCGTACTGATCTCGTGGAACAAATCGACTCTTATTTCCGTGAAATCTATAAAGACGTAAAGGTACAGGATGATGCTCGCATCAATACGGAAAGTCCTGCATGGGCTGTTGACCGACTGAGCATCCTTGCCCTCAAAATCTATCACATGAAGGAGCAGGTGGAGCGCCCTGAGGCTTCTGCAGAGCATAAGGCTAAGTGCCAGGCTAAACTTGATGTACTCCTGGAACAGCAGGTGGATCTGAGCACAGCTATCGACCAGCTTTTGGAAGATATCGAGGCTGGACGTAAGTACATGAAGGTGTATCGACAGATGAAGATGTACAACGACCCTTCTACAAACCCTGTACTTTACAACCAGAAATAGTCTTTCTTTCAAAGACAACACAAATAAGCCTAACCGGAAAGAATATGAGATGAAAGTTTCTATGATGTTCATTCTTCTCATATCCTTTCCTATACATTATTATATATAGAAGTAAAAGAATGAAAACTGAGCATATCCTTGTCATCAGATTCTCAGCCATGGGAGATGTTGCCATGACTGTACCAGTAGTCTATTCTTTGGCCAAACAATATCCTCACGTAAGAATCACCGTACTCAGTCGCCCCTTTGCCAGACCATTCTTCACAGATCTTGCACCCAACATAGGATTTATGGAGGCTGACATCAAAGGGGAATATAAAGGTATCAAAGGCTTGAATGCTCTCTATCGACGTCTCGTCGCTAAACAGTTTACGGCTATTGCCGACCTGCATAGTGTTCTTCGTTCGGATTACTTACGCATGAGATTCAATCTGGATAACTTTAAAGTTGCCCATATCGACAAGCATCGCAAGGGAAAGAGAAAACTCATAGCTGCCAACAACAAACAGTTTGTGCAGCAACCTACTTCTTTCCAAAACTATGCTGATGTCTTTGCACGCTTAGGTTATCCTGTAGATCTGGACTTCACTTCCATCTATGGAGAAGGAAAAGGGGATTTGACTTCTCTTCCCGAACAGATATTCACAGACCAGGAAGGAATTATCCACAAACCTGGGGAAAATGCGGCACCATGGATCGGTATCGCTCCTTTTGCTGCGCACAAGGGAAAGATTTATCCTATGGAAAAGATGGAAACAGTTATCCAGCAACTTATCCACAGTTATCCACAAGCCCGTTTATATCTTTTCGGAGGCGGAAAAGACGAAACTCCTATCATGAATGAGTGGGCTGGGAAATATCCACAAGTTATCAATGCTTCTGCACAACTCAGCGGTTTATCACAGGAACTCAACCTGATGAGCCATCTGGATGTCATGCTCAGCATGGATAGTGGAAATATGCACTTGGCTTCCTTGGTCCACACACCTGTAGTCAGCGTTTGGGGTGCTACACATCCTTACGCAGGCTTTATGGGATGGAATCAGAATATCCTCCATGCCGTGCAAATCGACCTGCCTTGCCGCCCTTGCAGCATCTATGGCAACAAGCCTTGCATGAGAGGTGACTATGCCTGCTTGAACAATATTGAGCCAGAGATGATTGTAGAACGCATCAAAAAGTTGCTAAAGTAACTGATAAACTATAAAAATATATAGAGGATGTGCCATAAGTCACACACTCTACACCCTGTAAAGTCCCACAGATATTACAGAATTACACATGGTTTCAAATAGATCTGTGTAAATCAGTGAAATCTGTGGGACTATCTGTTTTTAGACTTCTCTCCGTTTTCCACAAATCCGTGGAAAAGTGTATGTATAACCATCTTAATAACTCTGTAATAACTTTGTGGAAATCCACACATACCCGTCTCAGACTTATGAAATGCGGATATCCACAGGGTTATTATTTAGTTTTTAGGAAGTTTTTCACGATTTTTGACCGAAAAAAGATATAAACTTATTAACTTTGCACCGAATTGGGGAAATGTTAATAAGTCATTTAAAACATTATGAGCCAACAAGAACGTAGGAGAATAAGTTTTTAATAAGTAGGGAAAAGACTTGGATAACTAAATATGCAAACTTTCTGAGCATTTTTTATCCACTTATCCACGGCATATCATAATCCCTATATTCTTTTCTTTTAAATTTAAAAATAGAAATATAATATTAATGTTATGGTGAAAAAAGAATGGATTGAAAAAGGATACGTTGACGAACCTGTTGACGAGACCTTGGATTTGAAAGCTGAAATCAGACAGCTTTGCAAAGAGAAGGATGCTATTATTCTGGCTCACTACTATACGGTGGGGGATATCCAGGATATCGCAGACTTTGTGGGCGACAGTTTGGCCTTGGCTCGCAAGGCTGCTGAAACGGATGCCAAGGTGATGGTGATGTGTGGTGTACACTTCATGGCTGAGACTTGCAAACTCCTGAGTCCTGACAAGACGGTTTTGTGTCCTGATCTGAATGCGGGTTGTTCACTTGCCGACAGCTGCAAGGCTGAGGATTTGAAAAAGTATAAGGAAGAGCATCCTGGATACAAGGTGGTAAGTTATGTGAATACGACTGCTGCTGTGAAAGCTCTGACCGATTGTGTGGTTACCAGCGGTAATGCCAAGAAGGTGATTGACAGCTTCCCACAGGACGAAAAAATCATCTTTGGACCAGATTATAATCTCGGCAACTATATCAACAGCGTGACGGGCAGAAATATGCTCCTCTGGAATGGTGGATGCCATGTGCATGAGAAATTCTCTGTTGAGGCCATCGTAAAGCTCAAGAAAGAGCATCCTGAGGCTGTGGTGATGGCTCACCTGGAGTGTAAGGCTCCGGTATTGGCTGTGGCTGATGTGAAGGGTTCTACGGCTACTATGCTCAACTATGCCAAGGAGCATCCTGAAATCAAGGAATATATCATCGCTACAGAGGCTGGTATTCTGCACGAACTGGAGCGCAACTGTCCTCAGGTTACATTCTATCCTGTTCCTCCTGAGGTAAGTGAAGGTGGAGTAGGGTGTAGCTGCAATGAGTGTGAATATATGAAGATGAATACACTCCAGAAGATTTATAACGCCTTGAAATATGGTTGGCCTACTGTTGAAGTGGAAGAAAATATTGCAAAAGAGGCTGTAAAGCCGATTGAGAAAATGCTTTCTTTATCATAAAATACGTGTAAATTCATATAGGATATTTGTGAAATCACAATAAAAAGGTGGATAAAAAGAGTAAAAGGGTGGTAAAAACTGTTTGAATTAGGTGTAAAATCAGATTTTACCCTATAAAAATTGATATTTGCGACTGCTTACATGAAAAAGGCTGTATCTTTGCATCAGTTAAATCAAACAGACGTTGAGAAGCGTTATCATCATCTTTTACTTATACAAAATATATTAGGAAAATTAAGCAAAAATTGAGCTCTCATAGTGATGAGAGCTCATTTTTTTTGTGCCTTTTTAATGGATATGAACTTATAGAAAAGATGTTTTATCTCTTATATAAAAAAGTATCTTGTCTATAAGAAAAAAAGCTTTCTTAGATAAAATGTGCATTCAGTGACGTTGAATGTCTATTCAAAGACGTTGAACGGACATTCAACGTCACTGAACCGCCGTTCAACGACGCTGAACGAAGATTTCTATTAGACGCAAGAACATTTTCTATTAGGAAGTATGTAAATACTAATCAGGAATAAGATAGATCCAGAAGTTCCTGCTATGACCTTCAAGCGGTCCCTCGGGGACCACGTGATGGGGAACCGGTGAACATGAGACGAGCAACCGTTGCTCACGAGGTGGGCAACAAGTGCCCAAACTAAGGACTATAATTTGGGCAATATTCTGTTATGTCAATTAGTTCGCCAGGTTGACTTTTCCTGATTTCTGTAGACACTTTTTTACTTTATAAACTAAAAAGGTAGACACTATCAATTTCATAAAACTGAAATAGTAGACACTCCTTATTTTTTGTTCCTAATTTTATAGACACAATAAAAAAAATCGTACTATATTTGTAGTCACTACCCTTCCACTGGACTTACCGAACCCGGACTTGCTCTTTTGGTAAAGTAGGGAGCCCCTCGATGGGGCTTCCTACTTTTTCGGATTACTGGCATGTACCATCACCCGAACTTGTCTTTTGGTTCTGCAAAGATACACAATCTTTATTAAGAATTCTTCTTTTTCGAAGTATAAATTCTCTTTTTCCACATCTTTTGTTGGATTCCTTGCTCCAGATGCGCCTTTGCCGGAGTTTTATAGCCTATACTCATGTGTGGTCTGCGGTTATTATAGAATTGTATGTAACGACCGATGGTAACACGAGCACATTCGATGTCCTTGAACACATGCATGCGATAGACCTTTTCCATCTTGATAATTCCATTCACGCGTTCGGCAATGGCATTGTCAGTTGGCTTATAGTCTTCTGTCATGCTGATACTGATATCATATTCCTGTAGCTTCTGAACATAAGCGTCACAACAGTATTGTACACCGCGATCGGAATGGTGGATAAGCCCCTTGAGACATTCTCCTCCATTCATTTCTATGGCCTGGTCAATAGCCATCTGAAGAGCCTGAATGGACAAAGCTGCACGCAATGTATCAGCAAGTACCCATCCTACAATTTTACGAGAATACGCATCCGTTACCAGATGGAGGTACGCAACATCCCCATTTGCCAGTTGGATATAAGTAATATCGCTTACCCACAGCTGATTAGCCGAAGTGAGAACAATATCTTTTACCAGATTCTTCCATTTGTGATAACGGTGGTTTGAATTGGTTGTATGACGCGCCTTACGAGGAGGGAGCATTAACTGATGACGGCGCAGCAGTGTGAAAAAGCTGTCACGACCAGGTATGAGTTCTCTACCATAAAGTTCTGTCAGCATGAGCCAAAGTTTATAGCCACCAATACCTGGATCCTCATCTCGGATTTCACGAACATTATCCAAGATAATCTTATCACGATTTACCTCAGCTTCAATATCAGCCTTCGACTGGTAGAAGGCTTGACGACAATGGCCAAATAGGCGGCAAGCAGTCGCAACTTTCATGTTGCGCTGCTCGACCAGTTCCATGACTACTTGGCCCCAGATTTTTTTCGTATCGGAATATCAAAGTACTCTTCTGCGCGTGTAATCATCAGATCACGTGCTTCTGTTTCCAACTTAGAGAAGGCCAAGGCTTTCTCTAACTCTTTGATGCGTTGCTTCAATCGACCATTCTCTTCTTGATAGCTTTCTTTACTACGGTTTGACATATCTGTTATATTTGCTTGTTCAGACTGCAAAGATAACAAATCTTTTTCATTAGCAAATACTTTCAGCCAAGTATTTAATGACTTGACTGCTGCAATTCCACGACTCTTACAGAAACTGTATTTGCTGAGTCCTGACTGATAATAGTCGCAAAGTAAAGACAATTTGTCTTCCTTACTGTAACTTTTGTACTTTTTACTCATTACTAAACACATTTTATTAATTAACCATAAATGTGTCTATCTATATCAGTATAAGTCACTTAAAATTTCCCTTCTCTACCCAGGTATTTTTTCTCCCTGCCCACGCAAGAATTTTTCCGTGGGCAAGGAAAAATCAAAGTGGGTACAGGGACGGTAACAATGACACCTAATTTCTCGAAAATTACAGACGGATGAAGAAGCACTTTTTTGCAACTTAACGATGCGCATCATTAACACCTAACGATGCGCATCCAAATTTCGGATTTCCTCAACTGAAAATTAGTTTTTCCAACTTAAAAATCAGTTTTCCTCCCGCTCTTCTTCCTCTGTTTCCCCTTCAGTCTGTTTCTTGATGTATTCAGTAGGCAGACATCCGAAATATTTCTTGAAACTTGTGGTGAAATAGGAAGGAGTGGCAAAACCTACCAGGAAGCTGATTTCGGCAATGCTATGTTCATTGCGCAGAATCATTTCTGCGGCAGTATTGAGTCGGATGCGACGGATAAACTCCTTGACGCTTTCTCCAGTAAGAGCCTTCATCTTGGTGTAGAGACTCGTACGGCTCATCAGCATCTCACGGGCAAAGATATCGGTGGAGAACTTATCATCGCTCAAGTGCTTCTTGACGACAGCAAGTGCATTCTCCATCCATTCCTTATCGAGAGAGTTGACCGTGATCTTCGGCGGCTCAATCTTCTTGGAATGGCGGTAACGCTCTATCATCTGCTTGTGAGTACGCAGGATATTGAAGATTTTAGCCTTGACAATGGCCAGCGAGAACGGCTTCGGAATATAATCGTCTGCTCCCATCTTCAATCCTGCCAACTGTTCTTCCACATCCACCTTGGCAGACAAGATGATAACAGGAATATGGCTCGTCTGCAGATGGCTCTTGACTGCATTGCAGAGCTGAATACCATCCATCTCAGGCATCATGACATCGGTAAGAATCAGATTCACCTCATTCTCTGACAATATCGCCAAAGCCTCCTTACCATTAGAAGCCTCATAGACCTGATAATTTTCAGAAAGCGATTGACTCAGATAATGCCTGATTTCCCGGTTATCTTCTACAACCAATACCTTATCTACAGAAGCCTCATCCCCAGTTGCTTCAGAGGTTTCATCTTCAGTTTCTCCCAAGGTATTTCCTGCTACAGCCTCTTCTCTTACGGAAGAAGCGTTTGAAGAAGTATTGTCAGAAGCTGCAGAAACCTCTTTCTGGGAAGCTTCCATATCCTTCAACTCTTCCAATGTATGAGAACCATAGAAGCTGTCTATATCTCTTGCCTTGATTTCCTCCTCTGTAGCAATCTCCTCCTGAGTGAAAGCATCCGGACGGATTGGCAAGCTAATGGTAAAGGTACTTCCCTCACCTACCTGACTCTCTACAGACAACTTTCCATGATAAAGCTGTACAAGACGGGTAATAATGGAAAGTCCAATGCCCCAGCCACCCGTCTGCTGGCCCTTGATCTGATAGAACCGTTCGAAAATCTTGTTCTTCTGCTCATTAGGAATACCCTTTCCCGTATCAGCTACACATAGCTGCAGGAATCCATTTTCTACTTTTGCGCTGACCATAATCGACTTGCCGTCTGGTGTATATTTGAAGGCATTCGACAACAGATTGGTAAGCATCAACTCCAGATAATTAGGATCACAAAGAACCATCTTATCTTCCAGATCACAATGATACTGGTAATCAATGTTGCGCTTTGCAGCACTATCCACAAACATGGAATAGTTTTTCTTGATGATAGCCTCCAGATCCAAAGGACGCACCTTGAGTTTGAATACTCCCAATTCCGCACGACGATAGTCCATCAACTGGTTTACGAGATGAATCAACCTGTTGACATTCTTCTGTATCAAATGAAGTCTGCTCTTGGTCCAACTGTCTTCTGGGCGCATCATCACCTCTTCCAATGGCGAAGAAATCAAAGTCAACGGCGTACGCAACTCATGAGAGATGTCTATGAAGAAGCGCTGGCGCATCTCATACATCTCCTGCTTGCGTATCTGCTCATTATGCTCCTGTATTCTGATCTGCTTTTCTCTTTCACGATCCTGGAAGAAGCGGAATATGGCGTAAAGTAAACCCGCAAAAGCCAGGAAATAGATAAATTTGGCAAACCATGTAGCATACCAAGGTGACAAAACCTTGATTTCCAACATGGTAGGCTTTTCATTCCATTTATCATCATTATTGGCAGCCTTCACCAAGAAGCGGTAGGTTCCTGGTGGAAGATAGGAATAGATAACGTTCTGGTCATCAGTAAGATGATGCCACTTATTATCATATCCTTCCAACTTATAGGCAAAGGTATTGTGCGAACCAGAAACGAAATTGGCTACTGCTAACTTCAGGGAAATCATAGACTGGTCGTGGCGCAATACAATGCGCTGAGTCTGCGAAATCTGTGAGGTAAGAAGCCCGGTTTCATCCCCCGGCTTTACGATCTTATCAAAGAGTTTCAACTCGGTTATCAGAACCGGTGGTGCAAAAGGGTTATCTGTGAAAGACTCCGGCTTAAAGGAAGTGATTCCATTGATTCCACCAAACAGAATATAGCCATTACTTGCCTTGCAAACTGCATTCGGCATAAACTGATAGCCCTGGATTCCATCCTTGAGACGATAATTCTTGAAATGGTGAGTCTTGGTGAGGAATGAGCATAATCCATGTCCCGTACCAATCCAGAACTTGCCCATAGAATCCTGTGTAATACTGAAGATTACATTACTTGGCAAGCCATCAGCCATTCCATACCCCCTGGTCTTACCTGTCTTGGCAGAAATCTGATACAATCCCTGCTGACTGGCTATCCAGATATTTTTAGAGTAATCCTGGTAGATAGAAAAGACACAGGCACTGGCGAGTTCACTATCTATTTCTGGCTTCTTTTGCTTTTGCAATTTGCCCTGCTGCAAGCGGTAAGCAGCCAATCCATCCTCTCCTCCAAGCCAAATAAGACCAGAAGCATCCTGAAAGATAGCGCGGATATGGAGAGGGAAATTACAGTCACCTTTCATTTCCTTTGGCAAAGACCTGAAAATGCCGGTGGTTGTATCATATAGTTTAAGTCCACGAAGTGAACCTATCAGCAATTTATTTCCTCCCTCCAATGGATGAATGGCATAGATGCTATTATCATCCATATTGGAAGTTGGCAACAATAGGGTCTGTATCTGCTTGGTGGCTATATTCATGATGCTCAAGCCACCCAGCTGCGAACCAATATAAAGAAGATGGCGAACAGGGTCAACATAGAGTGCTTTGATATCGTTGGAACGTAAACCATTGGCAGTAGTAAACAGTTCATAATGCTCGGTAATCGGATTATATCGCTGAAGTCCGCCATTCGTTCCTATCCAGAGATGATGCTCCTTATCCTCCACGATGCAGCCAATGATATTATTGCTCAGGGAGTTGACGCCCGGAATCTTCTGCATATTGACAAAATAGTTCTTGCGAGGATTATAATAGCAGACACCATTGTAGTAAGTTCCCAACCAAATACCGCCTTGAGAATCATTCTTAATACATCTTATAGAAGGTTGTGTGCCTTTTCCTAAATATTTATCATCACGATCCAAATGAGTCAATACTCCATTCTTCTTCAGCACGTTCAGGCCCAATACCGTACCCACCCACAAATCTCCATCCTCATTGACTGACAATGCACGGATATAATCAGAAGAGAGTTGTGAGTTAAGGGTTGTATAATGCTTCACCTGATGAGTCACAAGATGATAGACAAAGAGACCAGAGCCTTCTGTACCTATATACAAATGGGTATCCGCTGTACGATACAAGCACTGAATCTGATTTCCATCAACAGCAGGAATATGAAGCCTACTCATTTTCTTAGTCAAGAGATTGTATCGATAGATTCCCTCGTTACAACCAATCATGATTTCATCAGCATACTTGAATAAAGTCGAAACTCCCTTGATGGGAAGCTTGGCGATGCCTAACTTACGGAATTTCAAATCAGTCGTATTAAACACAACCAACTCATGCCCCGCATTCACCAAAAGATGAACAGAATCAAGCTCTACAACACTATAGATGGCACGGTGCTGGTAAATGAAATTTTTGAAATGATCTGCTCCGAAATGATAGAGCGACAAACCTTTATCGGTACACACCCATAATCTCCCCTGACTGTCCTTATAAAGAGAATTGATGAAATCGCTGCCAAGACTTTGCGGTTTTTTAGAAAAATGATGATACGTTTTGACATCGTAGCTATCAAATTTCGCAAGCCCACCCTTAGTGGCAATCCAAATCACCCCCTGGTTGTCCTGTACAAAATCCACAATGGTATTATGAGGCAGCCCATCATTCACACCCAAATGTGAGAACAATGGTTTTTCCGTATATTTACCGAATATTGGCAAACATAGGATATATATAGCAAAAATTATCAAGAATCTCTTCATCTTTCCTCGGTTTATTACATCATTGATTAGGTTAGTCATTGCAAAGATAGTAATTATTTGTCAAAACTCTATGAGTTTCAACATTTTTTAATTATTGAAAAACAACTATTATCAAGATTTTTTTCAAGATTATTTCACAACAACCTATAACTTAAACCATGCAACAAGTGGCAAATGGTCACTATATCCTCCTAAATACCTGGGACCCAGAAAGGTACGAAATGGCTTCTTACCACCATATTTATCGTCTTCCTGCAAAAGGAAAGGCAAATCTCCCACCTCACAAGCGATTTTCTGCCCTACCAAAGACTGACTACACAACATCTGATCAAGACTGCGCCATTCTCCATGGTAACGATAAGTACCCTTGGCTCCATTCCATCCATGCGCATCCTGACTGATGTTCACCAACTGATGATGCTCCAGGAACAGCAATGCAGGAGAATCAGAATAATCATTGAAATCACCCGTCACAATAATCTTAGCATCATTATTAAATGAATAAATAGAATCAACAGCCTGCGATAACTGACTGGCTACCTGCAGACGATAAGGACGGGAAGCAGCCTCGCCTCCCCTGCGACTTGGGGCATGAACTACAAAAACATGAAGCGTATCTTTCCCCATCAAAATTCCCTTGGCATAAAGAATATCACGAGTGGGACGAGTATTAGACAAACGCTTGATACGTATAGCATGATGGTGCAGCAGCCGGAATGAAAAAGGCTGGTACATCAATGCTACATCTATGCCACGCTCATCAGGAGAGGAGGTCATCACATATTCATAACCAGCCTTGCGCAACAGAGAACGCTTGGTCAAAGCAATCATAGCAGAATCATTTTCTACTTCACAGAGAGCCACGAAGTCCGGCAAATGCCATTGATTTTGGCGTCCCTTACCTTGCAACTGATTTTTCTTGCTCTGGCTTAGACTGCTATTATATATATAATAAGGTGTAGCCAACTCTCCTAAAGCAATTATTTCCTGGGAAAGATGATTGATTTTCTTCCAATATCGGGTTCTTGTCCAGTGATAATCACTCTCTGGCAGAAACTCCGTATCATTCTTCAGAGAATCATGTACGGTATCGAAAAGATTTTCACAATTCAACTCTACAAACGTGAAAAAAGAAGATAAAAGAAGAGATAAAAACATAATTATGAGATTTTAAAGTCGTATCCACACATGAAAATTACGAATTTTATAAGGTTTCTCAACAAAATAGCATTGATTTTCTGCCTATTCTCTTTGTCAAGTCAGATTTTTACATTATCTTTGCAGACAGATTGCTGTTCATGCCATCTTACAAGCAATCCAAACTATCCACAAAGGGTTCCATAGTTTAATGGATAGAACGGAGGTTTCCTAAACCTTTGATCCGAGTTCGATTCTCGGTGGAATCACATGGAGATAGTTGTCAGCATACAAGCTGAATCGATAAAAGGTCGCTTCCTTTCTGGAATGCGACCTTTTATTATATCTTTCAGTTCCTCAAATCATTGAAATGTCCTTCATCCAAAATATTCACTTCATAGAATATCCTCTTTAGAACATTCACATTCTCTTTGGAACATTTTCTCCATCTGGTTTTCACCAGACGGAGAAATTATTCATGTTAATTCGCTTCTATATGGTTATTGATCTGCCCAGTATTACTTAACAGCAACAACCTCTGCCTCAGCAGGCTCTTCCTTAATCTTACGACCAAGAACGATGTAAGCCATTGGAGAAGCAATGAAGATAGAAGACAAAGTACCGAATACAACACCCAAAATCATAGCGAATGCGAAGCTGCGGATACTGTCACCACCGAGGATGAAGATACAGAGCAACACAATCAAGGTAGAAGTTGAAGTATTGATAGTACGTGCCAATGTCTCATTGATAGAAGCATTGAAAAGCTGCTGGCGATCACCCTTAGGATGAAGCTTCATGTTCTCACGGATACGGTCGAACACAACCACCTTATCATTGATAGAGTAACCAACCACGGTCAGGATAGCACCGATGAAGGTCTGGTCAATCTCCAATGAGAATGGTACAAGACCCCACAAGAGTGAGTAGAAACCGACAACAGTCAAAGCATCAAATGCAAGAGCGATAGTAGAACCTACAGAGAATGCTACGTTGCGGAAACGGAGCAAAATGTAGAGGAAGATTGCTATCAATGCGAAAAGCACACTGTAGATTGCACCCATTGTAATATCCTTAGCTACAGAAGGACCTACCTTTGTACTACTGATGATAGAACCACCCTGACGTACATCTGGATTCTTGAAAGCCTCAACATTCTGCTGAGAAACCAAACCAGCCTTCTTCAATGAGTTATAGAGGATTGTTTCAGCCTCATCATCTACTGTAGGACTGTTGCTCTCAATCATATAGTTGGTAGATACACGGATGGTTCTTCCATCTGTACCGATAGCAATAGCACTTGTGTTGGCCTTGGTTCCATCTGCATTGACAAATGCATCACCAAGAACGGTACGGATCTGCTCTGGTTCTACGGCATTCTCAAACTGAACTACATAGTTGCGACCACCGGTGAAGTCAATACTCTTGCTCAAGCCACGAACTACAAAGCTACCAATAAATACGACAGCTGCTACAATTGCTACAGTAAAGGTAGTCTTGTACATAGACATGAACTTGTACTTCTTGCCCTGCATCAAGTTGTGAGAAACTGGAGTATCAAACTTGCAATGCATCCACTTGTCGTGATTCAACTTATAATCGTAAACCAAACGAGTCAAGAATACAGCAGTAAAGAATGATACAACAATACCGATAATCCAGGTTGTGGCGAAACCACGAACAGGACCGGTACCAGTAACAAGCAGGATAACACCTGTAATCAAAGATGTCAAGTTAGAGTCGAAGATAGCAGAGAAAGCATTACCATAACCGGCAGCCACAGCCTGCTTCATACCCTTACCAGAACGGAGTTCTTCCTTGATACGCTCATAAATAAGCACGTTAGCATCCACGGCCGTACCCAAAGACAAGACCATACCGGCAAGACCCGGCAACGTCAAGGCTGCTTGGAATGACGTCAAGATACCTAATGTGAAGAATACATTGACAAGCAATGCAAGGTTAGCCATCATACCAGGAATGATGTTGTACATCATCACCATGTAAACCATCAAGAGTACGAAAGCCACAGCGAATGAGATGATACCCATCTGGATAGACTGTGCACCGAGAGTAGGACCAACAACCTCTTCCTGAACGATACGGGCAGGAGCTGGCATACGACCAGACTTCAATGTGTTAGCCAAATCCTTCGTATCCTCGATAGTGAAGTTACCAGTAATCTGAGAACTACCGCCGGCAATCTCACCGTTTACACGAGGAGCAGAATAAACTACACCATCCAAAACAATGGCAATAGCCTTACCTACGTTAGCCTTAGTCATCTGAGCCCACTTACGAGCACCCTCGGTATTCATCTTCATGCTTACACATGGAGCACCAGTAGTAGGTTCAAACTCGTCCTTAGCATCAGTAATCACATCACCCTCCAATGGAGCGCGACCTGTACTGGTAGTCACCTTCAAGGCATGGAGTTCATAGATGTTCTTCGCATTCAAATGGTCAGCTGGTTTAGCACTCCAGAGCAACTTCAAGTCTGAAGGCAACACCTGCTTAGCCAAAGCAGAATAGATCAACTTATTGATAGCTGCAGTATCGCGAACACTTGCATAACCCACAGTGCTCAGACCCTGTCCAGGAACCAACTGCAAACGAGCCAGCAATGGATGAGCCTTGATGGCAGCAGCACTCTGCTTTTCAGCATTGATCTTAGACTTAGCCTCATCACCCTTCTTGAGGTTCAACTTAGGAGCAGCCTTAGCAGGTTCTGTCTTTGCAACTTCATTCTTAGCAGAATCAGCAGCAACAGAATCCTTAGCCTCTACCTCATGGTCGCCATTAGCAAGACGAGTGTCAAGCTGCTGGAGATAAGGAGCAATTTCCTCAGAGTTATATGTCTCCCAGAATTCAAGGTTAGCACTACCCTGAAGCATCTTACGCATACGCTCAGGCTGGCTGATACCAGGCATTTCTACCATGATACGGCCCTGCTGACCTTCCAACTTCTGGATGTTAGGCTGTACAACACCAAACTTATCAATACGAGTACGTACAACATTGAAAGAGTTGTCGATAGCATCCTGTACAGAACTGCGGATAGCTTTTTCTACCTCTGCATCGCTGCTCTGAGGAGAAACCTTACCCTGCAACTGCTGGGTAGCAAAAACCTCTGCGAGTTTATGACCTGGTGCGCTCTTGTGATAAGCGTTAATGAAAAGTGACACAAAGTCACCACCGTTAGCTTCCTCTTGAGTTCTGGCTTCCTTCATGGCATTGGTGAAACCAGCGTCTGTCTTGTGGTCAGCGAGGTTTTCAATTACATCAGGTACAGAAATCTCAAGAATTACATTCATACCGCCCTTGAGGTCAAGTCCAAGACCAATCTGAGTTTCCAAGCAATTCTGATAAGAATAAACACCCAAGTACTTCACAGAATCCTTGTAGTCCTGCTGTGCAATAGGGTCTTTGATCTTTGCAGCCTCACTGTCATAGTAGCTTGTTGCTACTGAGAATGACAGATAGAAGATGCTTGCAAGCGTCAATAAGACGGCAACACAAATTACAATTCCTTTGTTTTGCATTTCTATTATTTATTATTAATTATTTATTTTATCTTCATCTAATTTCTTTATTATCAACATAATGACGTGCAAAAATAATCATTTTTTTTCTTTTATAAGAATAATTTGAGGCTTTTTTGCTATTTATCCCGCTTTTTTAGGTAACAAACGATAGGATAATGGTCTGATGACGATATTTTGCGGTCTATTTTGCATTCGTAGGGTTCCCAGTCATCTGAGCACATCATGTTGTCAATCCTTACAAAAAATCCCCCATGATGATAACTGATACCCGGTCCGTTGCCACTTGCTACATAGCAATCTGTAAGTCCTTTGGCAATGGTTCGATGGGAATAAGAAATCGGTCCATCATTGAAATCACCACAGAGAATAATACTCATATCCCGATGCTGACGGATGTAATCTGCGACTGCTTCTGCCTGTGATGCTCGCTTACGGGTGGCCTCTCCCAATTTCACTACCAGCAACTTGGAAGTGATTTCAGCAGTATCAGTCTCCAGTTTTCCTTTGATAAGTTGCTTAAACTGTGCCCGTTCTTCCAAGGTCAACCCCGTCGTTTCCAGATGATTATTAATCAAGAGCACCTTTTCATGGTTGATTTCCAACTGATAAGCCACACTGAGATTTCCCGCTGACTCATATGGGATACGTTCCTTAGAAAGAATCGGATATTTGCTCAATATGCCTACTACATTACCGCCTCCCAAATGCCAGGTTGTATCCCGATAAGCATACATCGGATAGAGAAGAGAGTCCAGCTGATTCTCCACATCCCCATTATGCCCCGCTTCCTGAAGACATACAATGTCTGCATTCTGTTCCTTGATATACTTCACAATAGGATTAATGCCGTCTTCCCCCATTTCTCCCTCTGCAAAAGCCCAGGTATTATATGAAAGGATCTTGATGGAACCCTCCGGAGCCTCTTGAGGAATATTGAAGGGAATATATTCTCGCACAGGTACATAACAGATAATGAACCCCATGAAAGGAATCAGCGCATAACGCACCTTAAATATCAGCCAAAAGATAAGAAACCCTAAGTTGATGAAGAGAAAAACAGGGAAAAGCAAACCAACATTAGACAACATGGCAAATCTTTCCGGATGAAGATGATCTGAAAAACCTATAAGAAACAGGATGATTATGGTAGCAATATTTGCTCCCGCAATCATCCTGACAGAAAACTGCCTCAATTGTTTAAACATAATCTTGCCGCTTATTTCTTTATATCATACATCCATTCAATATCATACATGACACCCAGAAGGACCAGTTTATTTTTTACTCTGGTCAAAAAGAGTCTGCTTCTCATCTTTTGTCAAGCTATCATAGCCACTTTTGCGAATCTTGTCCAGGATTCGATCTATCTCCTCCTGGGTGGCACGCTTGTGGGCATTATAATCCCAATCCTGCTGATGAGACTGATAAGAGTTATTATCAGACTGAGGATTATGATTGCGGGTATAGTTAAAATGCTGACGGTTACGCTTTCCACCTAAAGAATCACGAAGTTTCTCAAAAGCATCACGAGCACTGCTGCCACTATATCCATTAACTTGTTTTCTCCAATAACGAATTATAAAGAATCCAACAACCATACCACCAAGGTGAGCAATATGTGCCACACCATCACCTGTTGTAGCGATGGCAGAAACCAATTCGATAGCAGCATATCCTATTACAAAATACTTAGCCTTGATAGGAATAGGCAATGGGAAAATGAAAATACGTTCCTCTGGAAATATCATACCAAAAGCCAACAAAATACCATAAATAGCACCAGAAGCTCCAACGGTAGTCCAATTATTCAAAACATCAGCACTATTATGTCCTATGGTCCATAATTGGGATATTGTCAAATCCGGAAACTGTTCAGACGCTGTAAAATAAAACTGAATAGTCTGAGCCAACTCCTGAAACAATCCTGCACCTAACCCACAAGCTATGTAATAAAAAAGGAATTTCTTAGGTCCCCACACCCTTTCCACGACACAACCGAACATCCAAAGTGCGAACATATTGAAGATAATATGCTCGAAACCACCATGCATAAACATGTAAGTAATCAGTTGATAGACCTGAAAATCAGATGCCATAAAGAAATGGAGTCCCAAGAGATCATTTAGAACATAACCACCTGAAGCATCCTTTCCCAATATATATGTAATCAGGAAAGCCACGATATTCACTATCAGCAAGTTCTTTGTAACTATAGGTATATTACGCATAATCTAAAACTTTATCTTTTTACGAAATTTGGGGCAAAATTACGAAAAATATCCGTTATAGCGCCATAAAATAAGCATATTACACTTAAATTTCAATAAAATCTACATTTTTCTTCTCTTTTTGTTGTTTTTTTAAAAGGAATAACCTATATTTGTAAGCAAAATTGGATAAGGAACGAAAATATTAATCATTTAATAAAGAAAAATTATGAACAAGACAGAATTGATCGACAAGATTGCAGCTGGTGCTGGTATTAGCAAGGCTGATGCAAAGAAGGCTCTTGACGCTACAACTAACGCTCTCAAAGAGGCTCTCGTTGCTGGTGATAAAATCCAGTTGGTAGGTTTCGGCACATTCAGTGTCAGCGAGCGCCCTGCTCGTGAGGGTATCAACCCTGCCACTAAGGAGAAGATCCAAATTGCAGCTAAGAAGGTAGCTAAATTCAAGGCCGGTGCAGAACTTGCTGATGCTATCAACGAATAATTTGTAAAGATTATTTAAGACAAATAAAGGGCAGCCCATATCGGGCTGCCCTATTTCATTTATATAAGTCTCTCTTTGGAAAGACGAAAGCTTCTTTATTTAGGCTGCTTGCCAATGTATGCCAAAATACCACCATCTACATAGAGGATGTGACCATTTACTGCATTTGAAGCCTCAGAAGCCAAGAATACTGCAGGACCCATCAACTCCTCTGGCTCCAACCAACGACCAGCTGGAGTCTTAGCGCAAATGAAGCTATCGAATGGATGACGGCTACCGTCTGCCTGACGCTCACGAAGAGGTGCTGTCTGTGGAGTAGCAATATAACCAGGGCCCAAGCCGTTACACTGGATATTATACTCACCGAACTCAGAGCAGATGTTACGGGTCAACATCTTCAAACCACCCTTAGCTGCAGCATAAGCAGAAACAGTCTCACGGCCCAACTCACTCATCATAGAGCAGATGTTGATAATCTTACCATGACCCTTCTTGATCATACCTGGGAGAACTGCCTTAGAAACGATAAAAGGAGCATTGAGGTCTATGTCGATAACCTGCTTGAAATCCTCTACAGACATTTCTGTCATAGGAATACGCTTGATGATACCAGCATTGTTAACCAAGATATCGATCACACCGAGTTCCTTCTCAATATCAGCTACCATATTCTTAACCTGCTCTTCATCAGTTACATCACAGATATAACCCTTAGCATCAATACCCTTAGCCTTATAGTCAGCCAAAGCCTGATCCATGTGATGCTGGCTACGGCAGTTGAAAGCGATTTTTGCACCTGCCTTAGCATAAGCCTCAGCAATTGAGAAACCAATGCCGTAAGCGGCACCTGTTACGAGGGCTACCTTACCCTCAAGAGAGAATAACTTAGAAAAATCCATGTTTTTGTTCGATTTATAGTTGTTTATGATTATCTTTCATACGCTGGTCTTCCGAAACACTCCTTCAGACCATCCATATTTTATTATTTTAAGTCAGTAATCTCGTAAAAGTCCTGATCACCATAGTCAAGATTTTCACCTCCCATACCCCAGATAAAGGTATAATTGTGAGTGGCAGCAGCACTATGTATGCTCCATTCTGGTGAAAGAACCGCCTGATTGCCCTTCATCCAGATATGGCGTGTTTCCTGCGGTTCACCCATCAGATGGCACACAGCCTGACTCTCAGGAACCTCAAAATAGAAATAAGCTTCCATACGACGACTGTGAACATGGGCTGGCATCGTATTCCAAACAGAACCAGTAGCAAGTTCTGTCATCCCCATCTGCAACTGGCAAGTAGGCAATACCTGATTAACCAACATCTTATTGATGGTACGCTCATTGCTCATTTCCAGTGATCCCATGTGTACACTGATTGCATCAGCCTTCGTCACCTTCTTGCATGGATAACTCTGATGAGCCGTTGTACTATTGAAATAAAATTTGGCTGGACAGGCTGGGTCTTTGCTTTCAAAGAATACATCACGCTCACCACTACCAATGTAAAGAGCCTCTTTGAACCCCAACTCAAAGACCTCTTCTCCTACCTGAACGACACCTACACCTTCGCCTACATTAAAAATTCCGATTTCACGACGGGTCGTAAAGTATGGAGCTTTCAGAGGATCTATGGCCTCCAACTTCAGTTTTTCCTTGACAGGCATAGCACCACCCACGATCATTCTGTCATACATGGAATACACCATATTGACTTCATCTGCCACAAAAA
This sequence comes from Prevotella sp. AM42-24, assembly GCF_003461825.1. Classification (NCBI taxonomy): domain Bacteria; kingdom Pseudomonadati; phylum Bacteroidota; class Bacteroidia; order Bacteroidales; family Prevotellaceae; genus Prevotella; species Prevotella sp. AM42-24. Next base: position 45,149 of record NZ_QTXV01000003.1, read on the forward strand.
GAGTCTCGATCAAGAAATCCTTTCTCAATCGGGAGGTATCATACGTCTTTGCATCAACCGGATTGGATGCGTATCTCAATTCATAATTCGTCTTCATTACTTCTTTCGATTTGTTTGTTCTGAGGGCAAAGATACAAAATATTTTTGAATATCACTACTAAATATGTACGAAAGAATATCACTTTTTACTTATTTCTTAATTTATAACCTGTTTTTCACGTCTATTATCCCTAAATAACAGATAAAAGTAAAAATTCTCAGAGAAATCAGGCTCTACGATTTCTATTTTAGATAAATCACAAAAAAATAACCCTCCAAATCCGTGAAGACTTGAAGGGTTATTTATGACTTGTTGTCCCAGGCGGATTCGAACCACCACTGACAGAACCAAAAACTGTAGTGCTACCATTACACCATAGGACAATAAATCGGATGCAAAGGTAGTGGATTTTTTCTCCACTACCAAATATTTTCAATACTTTTAACGATTATTTCACGGTAATCAAGAAGTAATTCTTCTTGCCCTTTTGTACCAAGAGATACTTACCATCAATAAGGTCGTCTGCAGTTACTATCTGATCGAAAGCAGCAAGCTTCTCCTTGTTGAGTGAAACACCACCGCCCTTAACGAGCTTACGCATCTCGCTCTTACTTGGGAAAATCTGCATACCTTCCTGATTGAAAAGGTCAACTGCTGCTCCGCCAAGCAAATTCTTGTCGAGATCATAATGAGGTACATTAGCGAATACATCATTCAAGGTAGCCTCATCAAGCTGTGCAAGATTCTCCTTGGTTGCCTTACCGAAGAGGATGTTGCTGGCAGCAATAGCCATATCCAAGTCTTCCTGAGAGTGAACCATAACAGTAACCTCCTCTGCCAAACGCTTCTGGAGAACACGGCGACCTGGATCCTGCTTATGTTCTTCTACGAGAGCATCAATAGTTTCCTTGTCGAGGTCGGTGAAGATCTTGATATATTTCTCAGCATCGTCATCACTTACGTTCAACCAGAACTGGTAGAAAGCGTAAGGAGTAGTACGATTACGGTCCAACCAGATGTTACCGCTCTCTGTCTTACCAAACTTCTTGCCATCTGCCTTGGTAATCAAAGGACAAGTGAGGCAGAAGCACTCTGCATCATTGCCGAGAGTACGATGAATCAACTCAGTACCTGTAGTCATGTTACCCCACTGGTCGTTACCACCGAGCTGAAGGCGCACACCATACTTCTCATACTGATAAAGGAAATCGTAACCCTGAAGCAACTGATAAGTAAACTCTGTGAAAGACAAGCCGTCACGAGCCTCACCATTCAAACGCTTCTGTACACTATCCTTTGCCATCATATAGTTAACGGTAATGTGCTTACCTACCACACGAGCGAAATCGAGGAAAGTAAAGTCCTTCATCCAGTCGTAGTTGTTTACCAACTCAGCCTTATTTGGCTCATTGCCATCGAAGTCAAGGAACTTAGATACCTGCTTCTTGATAGCCTCCTGGTTATGATAGAGAGTCTCTGCGTCGAGAAGATTACGCTCCTGACTCTTGCCAGAAGGGTCGCCAATCATACCTGTAGCACCGCCAACAAGCAGATAAGGCTTGTGACCACAACGCTGCAAGTGACGCAACATCATGATTCCACAAAGGTGACCGATATGAAGAGAGTCTGCGGTAGGGTCAGTACCAAGATAAGCAGACACCATGTGGGTGTTGAGGTATTCCTCTGTACCTGGCATAATCTGAGCCAGCATACCACGCCATTTCAATTCTTCAACAAAGTTTTTTGCCATCGAATGAGATTGTTATATATTATATAAAATATGTGTAAGGGGCCCGAATCACCTTCGGAAACTTACGGCACGGGGTCATAACCCGAACCACCCCATGGATTGCATCTTAATATTCGCCAGATAGCCAAAGCGAGCCCTTTAAACGGTCCATGCTTCAGAATCGCCTGACGAGCATACTCAGAACAAGTGGGCGTAAAGCGACAAGACGGCGGAGTAAATGGCGTGATACATCTTTGATAAAAGAGTATCGGCATCACCAGCAGGTAAGTTAGCAGCTTTTTCATTGTTCCAAACTATCTACTATCTTTTCCAATGCCGCCTTAACAGCTTTCTCAACCTTCACAGAATCATAGGTTTGTCCAGAAAGCCAAATAAAGGCAATGAGGATTTTAGTATCCGGATGCAAAGCAAGTACATCTGTCAAAATTGCCTTATGAAGACGATAGCTTTCCCGAAGTTGGCGCTTCACCAAGTTGCGCTTTACAGCTCTCTTGAAATAGCGCTTAGACACACTCATCAATACTTCCGCTTGCGCATCATCCTCATCCTTCCTTTTCACGACTTGATACACTACCCTCACCGGCCATTCTTTCTTATGTTGGGAATGACCCAAAAAGAGTTGTTCTATGAGCGTCCTGCTACACAACCTCTCTTGTTTCGGTAATGTAAAAGTCTTCTGTTCTGACATTCCTATCAATTAGGCTATATTAATTACACAGTTCTATAGAAATCTTAGGACCATAGAAATCACTCCGGATTTATTAGAGATCCCTCAGTACTTCTCCCAGAACTTAATTATTCGTTATTTCTCTCGAGATAATCTTTCAAGGCACCTGTCATAGAAGGGAATTTCTTGGAAGGAGCCTCCAGATCGAGTCTGAGATTCTCATCCTCTACAGTTTTGGCTGTAGCAGGACCAAAAGCAGCAACAGCGATATCACCTTGCTTGAAATCAGGGAAATTCTTCTTTAAAGCCTTCACACCAGTTGGGCTGAAGAAAATCATCATATCATAATCGAAGCTCTTGATTTCCTCTTCTGTGAAATCATTGCTTACTGTACGATACATCACACATTCTGTATGCTTCAGGTTTTTCTCGTCGAGAGCATTCTTGATATCATCATTATGAACACAACTCAGTGGCACGAGATACTTCTCTGTCTTGTGTCGTGACATTTGTGCGAGGAGACCATCAATCTTACCTGTTTCACCAAAGAACACCTTTCGTTTACGATACTGCACATATTTCTGGATATAAAGTGCAATCGTCTCAATCACGCAGAAGTACTTCATATCTTCTGGAATAGTAATACGCATCTCCTTGGCCAACTTGAAATAGTTATCCACTGCATGACGAGAGGTGAAAACTACTGCAGTATAGTCGAGCAGATTGATTTTCTGCTGACGAAACTCCTTCGCTGTAAGTCCCTCAACCTTGAAGAATGGGCGGAACACGCATTCTACGCCATAATCCTTCTCTAATTCATAATACGGAGATTTATCACTCGCTGGTTTTGGCTGAGAAACTAAAATCTTCTTTATCATTTTTGTCCTAAAAGTTTATTTTCAAATAATGACTAATCAATACCAATCCGCCTGACAAAGCGAAAAGAGGTACCACTTCGAGGGCACAAAAGTACAAAATTATTTGCAAAAAAGCGCCTTTTCTTCGAAAAAAGATGATGAAACACTTATAAAAAGACAATATTTTGATGATTCCGACTACAATAAGTGTATAAATCACAGCCGCTTGTATGGAAAAACCAAAGTATGTCATCAGCATGATAGCAGGGAAAAGTAGTACACCTTCACACGACACTAAGAAGAGATATGCCTTCATCCATTGTTCGTTTTTTTTCTTATCAAAGAACACCCACCCTGTTATCGAATAGAGCAATGCCTTCAACAGGAAGTAAGCTGCAGCATACCCTGCATAGATGCTAATCACCTGATATTGGTCTATTGTAAATGTATCACTGATAGAAGCCCTGGAATACATAAAATAGCCGATGGCTATCAGTAAGCAAGTCTGTAATCCCAGAAACAACTGGAAGCGCAACTCGTTGGACGTCTCGGTTATCACCGTGGTACCAAATCGTGGTACACGAAAGAAAGTCTTTGCCTGACGAATGATAAGCTGACGAGACTTGGTGAAGGCCACACATGCTATCAGAAAGCAGAACAAGAGCAAAATCGTGACAAAATCATCGGCTGCTACAGTATAAGGCACCGGGTCACCTGCCACACCCAATCTTCCGCCCTTCAATTCTGGATGAAAGAGCGAATCTTTCGAGAAGAAAGACTCACGATAATACTGCGGTAAGCTGACGTCCCTAAAACTCTTGCCTGGCTGATGCCCTGGAAGATGCAAGGTATCGGGCATTTCGCTCCAATGAATCTCACATGGTTTGATATGCGCTCGCACCATGGAATCTTGCTGAGCAGGTGTCGCATTCTTGGGCAACCAACTCAGCACTTGCTTCGGAGTCAATTCTCCTGTATGCTTTAAAGGCTCCTGTGCCACATCTGACTCAGGAGTTTCTATGATTGTTGAATCTGCTTGTTGCGCCATCCTTCTACTATAAATAATAAGTTATCCCTAGAAAGCCAGGCTCTCTAGGGAATAAATTCTATTTTCTTGAGTCTAATCCCATTTTAAAGGGCAAACTCTTTCTTAATTTCCTCTACTTTATCGAGTTTTTCCCAAGTAAACAACTCTACCTGCATAGTCTTGGTATCATGATAACGGCTGGTGAAAGTTTTTTCCACTACCTCATTCTTTCGACCCATGTGACCATACGCAGCAGTCTCCAGATACATTGGCTGACGGAGCTTCAACTGACGCTCGATAGCCTTTGGACGGAGATCAAACATCTGAGAAATCTTCTGGGCAATTTCACCATCATTCATATTCACATGGCTACGTCCATAAGTATTCACATAGATGCTGACAGGCTCAGCCACACCAATAGCATAACTTACCTGCACCAACATTTCATCAGCCACACCTGCAGCTACCATGTTCTTGGCAATATAGCGAGCAGCGTAAGCAGCAGAACGGTCCACCTTACTTGAATCCTTTCCAGAGAAAGCGCCACCGCCATGTGCACCCTTACCACCATAAGTATCCACGATGATCTTACGACCTGTCAGACCGGTATCTCCATGAGGACCACCGATAACAAACTTACCTGTAGGATTGACGAAATACTTGATGTCATCATTGAAAAGAGACAATACCTTGTCGCCCAACTGTGCTTTCACGCGTGGGATGAGAATGTTGATAACATCCTCACGAATCTTTGCCAGCATAGCATCGTCATCATCATTACCCATTGCATCCTTGATAAAATCATCATGCTGAGTAGAAACAACGATTGTATCAATACGCTGAGGAATATTGTCATCAGAGTATTCTACCGTTACCTGACTCTTGGAATCCGGACGGAGATAAGTCATTACCTTACCTTCCTTACGGATAGCAGCGAGTTCCTTCATGATGAGCTGTGCCAAGTCAAGAGAGACTGGCATATAATTATCTGTCTCATTGGTAGCATAGCCGAACATCATACCCTGGTCACCAGCACCCTGGTCTTCATCTTCCTCACGGCTCACACCACGGTTGATATCATCACTCTGCTCATGAATGGCAGTAAGAATACCACAAGAGTCACCATCAAACTGGTATTCTGATTTGGTATAACCGATTTTCTTAATTGTTTTGCGGGCGATAGTCTGCAAATCTACGTATTCATTAGAGCGAACCTCGCCCATGATAACCACCTGACCAGTAGTACAGAAAGATTCGATAGCACAATGAGCATGCTCATCGTAAGCCAGGAACTGGTCTAACAATGCATCGGATATCTGGTCTGCAACTTTATCAGGATGTCCTTCAGAAACTGATTCTGACGTAAACAAATATGCCATATTTATTCCTTTTCTTCTTTAAAAAATTGATATATCATTTATTTGCGGCTGCAAAGTTACGCATTTATTTTCATATTCAGTCACATTAGAATGAAAAATATTCCAGTTTTAAATGTTTATCAGTCAAGATGGTCATCAGAAGCACTTTCCGGCTTCATCTTCTCGCGATACATGATATTTCTCGGATGATGTTCCAAGATTTCCCGCCTCAAGTCGGAAGTTTCCAAATGTGTATAGATTTCTGTCGTTCCCAGATCTTCATGACCCAACAAGGCCTGGATAACACGCAAATCGGCACCACCCTTGAGCAAGGCTGTTGCAAAACTATGCCGAAGGGTATGAGGCGAGATGGTTTTCTTGATTCCTGCATCCTTTGCCGCATTCTTAATCATGATAAGAATCATCGTTCTGGTAAGATGAGCACCCCGTCGATTGAGGAAAACATAATCCTCCTCTCCCTGCTTGATTTTCATCTGATTGCGGTCCATATACCAATAATGCAACTGTTTGATGGCAGTTTCAGAAATCGGAACAAGTCTTTCCTTGCTTCCCTTTCCCAAAACACGGATGAATTTTTCCTCCTCGAAGATGTCGCTTAATTTGAGATTTACCAATTCCGACACTCGTAACCCACAGGAGAACAGGACTTCTATGATTGTCTTGTTACGCTGTCCTTCCCATTTCGTCAGATCAATAGCCTGTTCCAACAGATCCACCTCCTCTACTGTCAGATATTCCGGCAAATGCTGTCCAATCTGCGGGAAAGGAAGCAGCTCCGTAGGATCATTTTTCAAATAATCCTCAATCATCAAGAAACGATAGAAAGAACGCACTCCACTTAAGATACGCGATTGGGAACGAGCACCAACATTCTTATCATGCAAGCCCGCAGAAAACTCCTCTAAATCCTCCAGTTTGACATCCAAGAGGGAAATCTCCTTGGATTTGACAAATTCAAGGAGATAACGCAAGTCGCGCTGGTAAGCTTCCAACGTATTGGGTGAGTAATTACGCTCCAATTTGAGGTATCTCACATAATCCTTAACAATATTCGTACTTGATTTCTTGCTTGTTTCCATTTTTATTATTACCTTTGCAGTTAGAAGTAAAAGAGACAGACTCAATCTTCCATGATGGAAGAACACTCTAACTTCTGCAAAATTACAAAAAAATATTCATAAACGGATAAAATAATAAGGGATTATGAAAATACAAATTATCAATGGTCCAAACTTGAACCTCCTCGGTGTCCGTGAACCGGGCATTTATGGCAGCAACTCCTTCGAAAGTTATTTGCCAAAATTGAAGGAAAAATTTTCTGATGTAGAAATTGAATATTACCAGAGTAATATCGAAGGTGAGCTGATCAACAAGTTGCAGGAAGTGGGTTTTTCATACGATGGTGTAGTCCTCAATGCAGGAGCCTATACCCACACGAGCATTGCCTTGCAAGATTGCATCCGCAGCTTGAAGTGCCCATGCGTAGAGGTTCATATCTCCAATGTCCATAAGCGTGAGGAGTTCCGCCACCACTCTTATATCTCTTGCGCCTGCCTCGGAGTCATCTGTGGCTTCGGTCTGGCATCCTACGACCTTGCCATAGCTGGCATCATTGCAAACAAATAGGAATATGACTGAGACAGAAAGCATCGACAAGTACATCTGCGACCACATGGAGCCAGAAGGCGATTACCTCTACCGTCTTTACCGCGCCACTAATATCCATACGATTCACGGTCGCATGGCAAGCGGTCATATCCAAGGCAGACTGCTCAAAATGCTGGTAGAAATGATTCGTCCCCAAAACATCCTGGAAGTAGGAACCTTCAGCGGTTACAGCGCCATCTGTCTGGCCGAGGGTTTGCAGGAAGGCGGCAAACTCTATACCTTTGAAATCAATGACGAGATGGAAGATTTCACCCGACCATGGATAGAGGGATCCAGTGTAGCCGACAAGATAGATTTCCGCATAGGTGATGCCAACGTGGAAGCACCCAAATTGGAAGTTATGTTCGACATGGCTTTTGTCGATGGCGACAAGCGCACCTACATCGAGACCTATGAGATGGTGATGAGCGTCTTGAATCCCGGCGGTTATATCCTTGCCGACAACACCTTGTGGGATGGGCACGTCATCGATCCTGCCTACGACCGTGATCACCAGACGCAAGGTATCCGTAAGTTTAATGACTTCATCGCTCAAGACCCTCGCGTAGAAGTTGTAATCCTCCCATTAAGAGATGGACTGACTTTAATAAGAAAGAAATAGAAAACAATATTAGAATAGAAAACAATAAAGGCTGCGTATTCTATGACGCAGCCTTTATTGTTTTTATGAAGCATCCCTTTTTTCTATTAAGAACAGGGATTCTCTAACCAATTGAATTATATCTGTTTCTCAATTGTTTAGCTCAATAATCTTTTGCTCAGAGCCCTTACTGGATACCAGACGGCAAGCCAACCGACTGCCAGCACCGTGACAAAGATAATGGCAACATCTGAATAGTGTACACTTACCGGATAAGCATCAACGATGAAAGAGCCAGCAGAATCACCCAGTTTCACAAATCCGAATTCCTGCTGTAAGAGACAGAGCAACAAACCAATACCGATACCGATGATAGCTCCAATGGCAGAAATCATTCTACCTTCGAAAAGGAACACACGGGCTATCTGCTTGTCGCTGGCTCCCAAGTTGCGCAAAGTAAGCACATCATCTTTTTTATCGATGATCAGCATGGACAACGAACCGATGATATTAAAGCAAGCCACTATCAAGATAAACGTAAGAAAGATATAAGCTATCATCTTCTCAATAGACATAATCTTGAAAGTATCTTCCTGCTGTTCAAATCTATCCAGCACCCGGTACTTATCTCCAGCAATCTGCTGCATCTCCTTCTTCACGGCACCTAAATCACTGCCATCTTTCAGTCGGAGTTCGAGCGAAGAAAGCATTCCCTGCTGCCCAAAAAGATTACGGGCAAATGTTACGGAAGTCAGAATGTAACTCTTGTCATAACGGGCTTGCTTGACAGCAAACAATACGCCCGGACTAACCAGAGAATCAACTACAAATCCCTCAGAAGGATTCGACATATCCAACTGTCCCTCCTTCATCGGTGCATAAATCTTCAGAAAACCATCCCATTGCGCACCGATACCAAGGGTCTGCGCCAAGCGGATACCCAAGGTTCCATATTCCAAGTTGGCAGCATGAAGTGAGAATGTGCCATCACCATAGAGGATGTCAGTGATATGCGACTGGTCGCTGAAATTATCATCTACACCCTTGATGGTAACCATAGCCTGACGGTCCTGATAGACAGCCAGCGCCTGATCTTCCACACACTCTGTTGCAACATCTACCTGCGGCAACTGGCGAATTTTGGTCAAGATAGGGTCATCGCAAGGCGCCGTCTTACCTTTTGTAGGAACAAGTTCCAACTGTGGATCAAAGCTGGTAAACAAAGTTGCCACCAAGTCATGGAATCCATTGAACACACTCAGCACGATGACCAGCGCCATCGTAGCCACAGCTACACCAATCGCCGAGATGGCACTGATGATATTGATGGCATGAGTGCTCTTCTTGGAAAAGAGATATCTGCGAGCAATGAAAAATGGAAAATTCATTTGTCTTTTACCTTTTTACTCTTTTACTTTCTTACGTTTTTACTTTTTCAAGAGTTCATCTATGCGCTCCAAATAATCCAGACTATCATCGAGGAAGAAGCGTAATTCTGGAATAATACGCAATTGGTTTCTTACCTTCTTGCCCAAATCATAACGAATGGTTTTCTCATTAGCGGTGATATTCTTCAGGATTTCCTCTCCTTTCTCAGAAGGGAACACACTCAGATAAGCAGTACAGATACTGAGGTCTGGACTGATTTTAACCTTGGTCACACTCACCATGATACCATGCATCATACGAGTTTGTGACTGGAAAATAAGACTCAACTCCTTCTGGAGAAGTCTGGATATACGGTTTTGTCTTGTTTCTTGCATAATCTTTTCAATTAGAATGATTAACTAAATCAGAATGAAAAACTAAAAATTAAACATTACTCAGTTTAACACTATTCAAGGTCCACATGCTTCACCTCCACACTTTCATGTAGGAAGATCTGAGCAGACTCCTTGAATTTTTCCTCACTTTCAGTAGTCAGATACTGGCAGGTACCTTTCTTGGTAATCATATTCTCCATGTCCTGATGCCGCTTCAAGTAATTTTTCAGACTCTCAGCTACATACATTCCTTGTGGCACAACCCGCACACCATCGGGAAGGTTTTTCACAATGCTGTTCATCAGCAATGGATAATGTGTACATCCCAAGATAATCGTATCTATGTCAGCATCTTTACGCATCAGTTGGTCAATGCGCTTCTTGACGAAATAATCAGCACCCGGACTATCAGCCTCATTGGCTTCTACGATAGCCGCCCATAGCGGACAAGCAACACCGCTAACCTTGACTTCAGGCCAGAATTTGGCAATTTCCAAGTCATAGCTTTGACTTTTGATAGTACCTTCCGTAGCCAACAGACCGACATGGTTACTCTTGGTGATATTGCCTATAACCTCAGCAGTAGGACGGATAATACCCAGCACACGGCGGCTTGGATCCAACTCAGGGATATCTCTTTGCTGGATAGAGCGAAGCGCCTTGGCTGAAGCCGTATTACAACCCAGAATCACCAGGTGGCAACCCATGGAAAACAGTTTGAGTACTGCCTGGCGCGTAAACTTATACACCACCTCGAAAGAGCGGGAACCATACGGCGCACGTGCATTATCACCCAAGTACATATAGTCGTACTGAGGAAGAAGCTGACGAAGTCCATGCAGGATAGTCAACCCACCATATCCGGAATCAAATATTCCGATAGGGCCAGGATTAGAAGGTAACATCATTTCAAATTCTCCTTGATTAGTTCGGTAATATCCTCTCCCATCGCAGCATCAACGTATGGAAGTGAATCGTGGTCTGAATTCAGGATAAAAGCATATCCTTTCGCCTTGCCTATCTTCTGCAAAGCCTCTCTGATTTGTTTTTTCAGAGGAGCATAAGCATCTTCCTCAGCCTGTTTCAGCAGACGTTCCGACTCAGCTTTGAAAGCCATATTCTTAGCCATCAGTTCACGAAGTTCCGCCTGTCGTTTTTCCAGGATGGAAGGAGCGAAATTACGCTGACCATCCAGAAACTCCTCATACTTGCTGTTAAACTCGTCCTCCGAGCGCTTGGTTTCGGCATCATACTTCAAGCGAAGATCGTCCATATGATGCTTGGCTATCGCATAACCAGGCATTGTACGAAAGACTTCTTCGAAGCTGAAATAGCCGAAACGGATTGCAGACGGAGCCTCTGCACCCGCAGTAGGAGCAGCAGTAGCCTCACTCGCTTTAGGAGCAGAAGTAGCCATCTGCTGGGCAGATGCCAGCACAGGCATCATTGCCAGAACCAAATAAAGGAATGTCCTTTTCATCATGAAGTGTTGGATTAGAATAGGCATATTCATACCTATTATATATAAATACTGAAAAGAGAAACAAGGGCAAGCACTTGTGCCTGCCCCCACTATCTTAGTTGGAAATAACCGAAATTACTTGATCTTAGCCTGTACTTCCTTAGTTACATCAACTACATTGGTACCTGTGTAAACAGCAGCACCTTCCTCGAAGATGTAAGTGTAGTTGCCAGCCTTACCAACAGCCTCGATAGCAGCACGCACCTTAGCCACGATAGGCTGCATCAGCTCGCTGCTCTTCTTCTGCAATTCCTGCTGACCGTCCTGATAAGCCTGCTGAATCTTCTGCTGAAGACCCTGCAACTCAGTTTCCTTCTGCTGCTTAGCAGTAGCGTTCATTGTGCTCTGACCCTTCTGATACTCGTCAGCCTTGCGCTGGAACTCATCCTGCATAGACTTCAAATCGTTCTCCTTCTGCTTCTGGAGTGCCTCAAGCTCACCATTAGCTTTAGCAACATCAGGCAAAGCCTGCATGATAGTCTGGGTATTTACCTTACCAAACTTCTGTGCCATCATTGTCATTGGTGCACAAAGCATCAACATTAAAATAAGCTTTTTCATTGTTTTTATTCTTTTAATTATAAATTTTCAAATAGGTTTTCAGATGGACATATTGTCCACAGTCAACTCACTTTTATAACTCTCGCTGCAAATATACAACTAATTATTGGAATAACCTAATTTTTGAAGCACTTCGTTGCTAATATCGATTTTTGGAGAACCAAATATGATACCAGCATTGCTGGCTCTGTCGAGCACCAGCGAATAGCCACGCAAATCAGCGATTTCCTTCACTGCATTGTAGATTTCCTCCTGTATAGGAGTCATCAGCGCTTCACGCTTCTTGTAGAGTTCCCCTTCAGGTCCGAAGTATTTCTTCTTCAGATCACTAGCTTCCTTCTCCTTCTGCATGATGGCATCCTGCTTGGCTTTTTTCTGTTCCTGTGACAAGAAAACCACCTCGTTCTGATAGTTCTTGTACATAGTACTTGCCTCCAGATTGAGCGCCTCTACCTCAGCTTGCCATTTCTTGCTCACCTGATTCAACTGTTCGTTGGCACGCTCGTAAGCAGGCACATTCTTCAGGATATATTCCATATCAACCAGCGCATATTTCTGCGCATGGGCTGTGATGGCTGCTACAGCCATCATCAGCATCAATATCATCTTCTTCATAAGAATTCCTCCAATTATATCAATTCTTATTTGTCATTTCTCATTTCTCATTTCTCATTTGTCATTTCTCATTTGTCATTTGTCTTAGAACTCCTGACCGAGGATAAAGTGGAACTGGCTTCCACCCTTCTTATACTGGCTTCCGTTCCAAACCTTGTCGAAACCATAAGCCCAGTCGATACCCATCAAGCCTACCATTGGCAAGAAGATACGTACACCGACACCGGCACTACGCTTCATGCTGAATGGATTGAACTTCTTGGTGTCAGACCATGCATTACCAGCCTCTACGAAGGTCAAACCATAAATAGTGGTATTACCCAAAAGGAACGGATAGCGGAGTTCCAATGAGAAACGGTCGTATGCATAAGCATAGTAACCGGTTGTAGGACTGTAAGATACAGAACCATTCTCATAACCGCGGAGTCCGATTGTTTCCTCACCATAATATGATGAGTATCCACTCATACCGTCACCACCCACATAGTAGGTCTCGAACGGACTCTTCTTATACTTGTTATAAGAACCGAGCAAACCGAGTTCTACACGGGTCATCAATACGAAGCACTTCTGACCCTCTGTGAGTGCAGTATAAGTCTTTGCCTTGAACTTCCACTTATGGTATTCAATCCATCTGTACTTCTCCTGCTGCTCTGCAGAATAGGTTGGCGACTTAGAATCGTTGGCAAGATTCTTGTAGTCCTTGTTGTCGAACACACTCCATGGTGGAGTAAGGTTGACACTTGCCTCTACCTCAGAACCAGTACGTGGGAAGAGCTGATTATCTGTTGATGTACGGTTCAGCGAAATTGTCAAGTTCAAGTTGTTCGCATTACCGTTAGTCATCAGCATATAGCTCCAGTTCTTCATCATGTAGCGCTGGTAAGCCAACTGTACAGACAAGGTGAAGTAATCATCCGGCCAACGGAGGCGCTTACCCCAACCGAGGCTCACACCCACCATCTGGATGTACTTGTCTGGATCGTAATAATTCTCGTAGTTATTATAGTAACCCGTACCATAGCCATATAAGTAACTCTGATAGTTGTACATGGCTGCACTGTTATAATAGTTGCTTGACACGTCAGTACTCTTACTATAGTATGCACCTACACTGAACTGAACAGGTCGCTTGCCACCAAACCAGTTGGTAGAGTAGCTTACATTGTAGCTCTGATAGTAGTTACCATTGGTCTGTGCACCGATACTGAGCACCTCACCATCACCGATAGGCATGATACCACGATGCTCCTTGTTCTTGTTGAAGAGGTTGGCCATAGAGAAGTTGTTGAGCTTCAAGCCCACACGTCCGATGACACCAGTCTGTCCCCAACCGAGTGAGAACTCAATCTGGTCATTACTCTTCTGCTCCAAGTTCCAGTTGATATCCACAGTACCATCCTCATAGTTTGGCTTGATATCCGGGTTCACCTTTTCAGCATCAAAGTGTCCCATAGAAGCCAACTCACGTGCAGAACGCATGATAGCATCCTTAGAGAAGAGATCGCCTGGCTTCGTACGGAGTTCGCGGCGTACTACATTCTCATAGAGTCGGGTATTACCATTGATGCGTACATGGCTCAGATAAGCCTGAGGGCCCTCAGTGACGCGCATTTCGAGGTCGATAGAGTCGCCATCGATATTGATTTCGGCAGGATTGATGTTAGAGAACACATAACCATTATTATAATAGAGGTTTCCCACCGCATCATCATCCTCATTCAAGCGCTTGTGCAAGAGTTTCTGATTATATACATCACCCTTCTTCATGGTGAGCAGAGCATTCAGACGGTCTGTATCATAGACAGTATTACCCACCCACGTGATATTACGGATGAAATATTGCTTACCCTCATCTACCTTCACATATACATTGACATGCTTCTCATCGTAGTTGCTGACGCTATCTTCCAGAATCTGGGCATCACGATAACCATACTCGTAGTATTTATCTATTAGCTTAGCCTTATCCTCTTTCCAGCGTTCAGGTGTAAACTTCTTAGATTTGAAGAAAGTAGCAAATTTTCCTGCCTCATGAGTCTTGGCGAATGCACCTTTGGAGAATAAGCCACCCTTAATCTTGCGGTCAGAAAGTTTCTCATTGCCATCGATGGTAATCTGATGAACCTTGATTTTCTCCTTTTTATCTACGATTACATCCAGGATAACCTGTCCCTTGTTGGCTACATCATCACGCTGGTTGATCTGGATATCCGCATTCTTGAAACCTTTGTCATCAAAGTATTTCTTGGCAAGAATCTTGGCACGGTCGAGCATGTTTGGAGTCACCTGTGTACCCTTTACCATACCCAATTTCTGCTCCATATCCTCTCGCTCGCTCTTTTTCAGGCCGATATAGTTGATGTTAGAGATACGAGGGCGAACGGCCAGATAGATGTGGAGATAAAGTTTTTCGCCCACAATAGAGTCGGCAGCAATCGCCACTTTTGAAAACAGTCCATGCTTCCAATATCGCTTGACGGCATTGGTCACATCATCTCCCGGCACATCGATTCTATCACCGACCGACAGGCCAGAGATGCCAGTAAGCACATAATCCTCATATCCTTCCACTCCTGATACGTTGATGCCTCCAATGACCAGATTACGGGGATTTCCTGCATACGAGATGTCAGGATTCACAATCTTGTCTTGTGCCGTCACCTGCAAACAAGCCATTACACCGAACAGCAGGATGAAAACCTTTCTTATCTTATTCATTTACTTATTATGTATATTTTCAAATGTATTCTTTCCTAATATGCCTCCCGAGTAATAGTAGCATTACTCTCCTTTTTCCACCTGAGCCTCAGTTTTGCCAAACCTGCGCTGACGATTCTGATAGTCAGCTATTGCCTTCTGGAGATCTTCCTCCATGAAATCAGGCCAGTAGGTATCGCAGAAATACAACTCAGAATAAGCTATCTGCCACAAGAGATAATTGCTGATGCGCAATTCACCGCCCGTACGGATCAGGAGATCAGGATCTGGCATAAAGTTGGTTTCGAGATGCTTGGCGAAATTCTCTTCAGTCAATTCACCGGCTATCTCATCATAGCTTTTCTTGCCATCAGCCATCGCATCCTTCAGGGAACGTCTCATTGCTTCCATGATTTCCCAACGAGAAGAGTAGCTCAAAGCCACCACCATCGTCATGGCGTCATTCTTAGCCGTATGTTCCATGGTCTCCTGCAACTTTTCCTGCACAGGCTTTGGCAAACGACCTATATCACCTATCACACGGAAGCGTACATTGTTCTTCATGAAGATTTCATCCTCAAGAGAAGTGAGTACAAGTCCCATCAGAGCAGCCACCTCGTCGGCAGGACGATTCCAGTTTTCCGTAGAAAAAGTATAGAGTGTAAGATATTTCACACCTAAGCGAGTACATTCTGAAGTGATACGACGAACGGTATCCACACCAGCCTGATGGCCGAAACTTCTTTCTTTGCCTCGCTCCATCGCCCATCGCCCGTTACCATCCATGATGATGGCAATATGCTCTGGTATTCTGCTCATATCTAAGTTTGTTGCCATTATTCTTCTTTATTACATGTTCTACATTTTGCCTTGAAACTATAGGTTATTGTGAGCTGCAGCATGGAATAGCAGTCTGTATTCTTGAATGCACCGCTGCTCTTCACTCTATAGGGGTCTTTCACTCCATCCAGTTCATCATTCAGAGAGAAATGGAATCCCCAGTCTAAACCTACATTCAGCCGTTCTCTGACTTTATATTTCACACCTATACCGATAGGCACATTGGCGGTAAAGACACTTTTGCTGCCTCCAGACACGGAAGTAGCTCCCAGTCCGCCATAAATATAGGGTGTCAACCGCTTGGCTCCTCGATAGTCTCTTCCTGTACCGTAAGGCCAGAAATTATACTCGAAGACGAGACTTACATCCACCACATTATGATTGAACTCATAGGTTGACTCTGCATAATCCGGATAATAAGTCTTGACATCCGCCGACGATCCTTTCAGTTTTCCATAACTGGCGCTCAGGCGCAAGTCTTTATAAGGGTCGAAATTGTATCTCCAAAGCAGCGAGGCCATCGGCTGCATGTTTTTCAACACGTTGCCATTGAAATCACCCTCGTAACTGACCATTCCTACCCCCGCACCTATCTCCATGCGATATTGGGGATCATCCTGGGCGCTGATGTGGACAAGAGCAACCACCAAACCGATTATCGTCAGAACTATTCTGCGCATTTTACACCTTATTATATAAATAGACTCAAGAGAAAGAAATAAGTTTATTCCTTTCTCCATCCATCTCTATTATATCTTCCTTTCCAGACGTATCCGTTGTTGATAACCCAATAATAGTTATTGGCATCACGCACGAAAGCAGCTGGTCTGCTTACTGCAAATTCAGCAGGCATCACAACCGTTGTATCCACTCTCCAGTCTAAGCCAGTCTTGCTCACATACCACTTACATTTTTCCACAGTAGCACTACCCACTTTATAGTCGCCAGCAGCCAAAGCCACATAACCGCTATCGTTGAGCGCCACCTGGAGGGTATTGAGATAAGGCAACATACCAGCCTGATGAGCCTGATATTCTACATAGTTCCACTGATAAGAATCTGTAGCTTCACCAGCATCAAAAGTGCGAGTCCAGATCGTTGCAACCGTATCCTTCTCTTCATTCTCACGAACCTTTCGATTACCGAGGAGAAGAAGGTTTTCTGCGCCTTTCACAGAACGAACAGGCTTAACCACCAAACTGAGATTTTCTGTTGGCAGGAAGTCTGCGCCCTTGTCATCCATTGCATCAGGAGTCCAGCTGGCACCATTGTCCTTAGATACGGCAATACCAGCAGCAGTATAAGCATACAGATAGTTGCTACTTGCGCCAATCAACTGTAGAAGAGAGGCGTCAGTAGTAACGGATTCCCAATTGATAGCATCATCAGACTTGAGAACTTTGCCATTATTGAGAATATAGAGTTTACCATTCTTAGCGATTGCGCTCTTATAGGCATCCTCACCCAAAGCAACATTAGGAGTTAGAGGATTTCCAAAAGCACCACCATTCAGACCAGTCTTGAAAATCTTGGTAACACCATTACTCTTACCGAAAACATAGACACAGTTGCCCGCAGAAACGGCTTTCATGCCAGCCAAAGCTGCCAAGTCACCATTCTGGGCTGCAAGAGAATGCCATACGAAGGAATCAGGACCTTCTTTGTGTACATTTACGGTAATCGTATAAGTACGATATGCAGAATAATCGTTGTTATATACTCGGATTTCCTTTGGTTTAGAGAAATCTACGGAGTCAGAGCTGGAATAATAAGCCAAAGAGTCTTTATTATCCTTACCTTTCAGCACCCAAAGCAGCGGACTGCTCTGCTTGGCTGTGATAGAAGCCAAGGCAGCACTGATCTTTGTCCCAACAGGCAAAGAGTCTGCATTATAGATCTTACCAGCGGTCTGATCTATATAAAATTTATAATTAGAACCAGCAATCGTGGTAGCATAAGTTGAATCCTTCGTACCATCCGATGTCTTTCCCAGATAATAGCGATTCATCGTGCCAAGAGAAAAAGCAGTGATGGCAGTATCATGGGTATATTCAATATTTGTATCATCGTCACTGCTCAAACATGAAGACAATGACAGGCCTGCAGAAAGGAGCAGGATGAAAGCAAAAAACTTCCTTTTCATTCTTATTTATTTATTTTTAGCTGCAAATTTACAGAGAATTCTTCAAATAAAGCCCCTTTTTGTCGGTTTATTATGCAAATTATTGATTTTATCGGTAATTTTTAAGTTTGTTTAGTGATTATTCCCAACAATCAAGGCATTTTTGAGAGGAAAAGCTTTAAAAAAATGAGAAAGACTTTAAAATGAGAAATGACAAATGAGAAATTAGAAATTAAAAATGGGAAACAAAAAAAGAGTCCCATCCCTCTTTCGAGAGATAGGACCCTAATATGATAATTCTTAATAATTCGAAGTTTCGAATGATTAGAGCTGTGGACCAGCAGCAACGAGAGCCTTACCAGCCTCGTTTGTCTCATACTTCTTGAAGTTCTTGATGAAGCGAGCAGCCAAATCCTTAGCCTTCTCCTCCCACTGAGAAGCCTCAGCGTATGTATCACGTGGATCGAGGATCTTAGGATCTACGCCTTCCAACTGTGTAGGAACTACGAAGTTGAAGAATGGAATAGTCTTTGTAGGAGCTGCGTCGATTGAGTGGTCGAGGATAGCGTCGATGATACCACGTGTGTCGCGGATAGAGATACGCTTGCCTGTACCGTTCCAACCAGTGTTAACCAAGTATGCCTTAGCACCAGACTTCTGCATCTTCTTTACCAACTCCTCAGCGTACTTAGTTGGGTGCAACTCCAAGAATGCCTGACCGAAGCAAGCAGAGAATGTTGGAGTAGGCTCGGTGATACCGCGCTCTGTACCAGCCAATTTAGCTGTGAAGCCAGAGAGGAAGTAATACTTAGTCTGCTCAGCGTTCAAGATAGATACTGGTGGCAATACACCGAATGCATCTGCTGAGAGGAAGATAACCTGCTTAGCAGCTGGACCCTGAGAGAATGGACGCTGGATATTCTTGATGTGGTAGATAGGATAAGATACACGAGTATTCTCGGTAACAGTCTTATCTGCGAAATCAATCTTACCATCCTTAGCAACAGTTACGTTCTCGAGAAGAGCGTCACGTGTGATAGCACCGTAGATGTCTGGCTCAGACTCCTTGTCGAGGTTGATAACCTTAGCGTAGCAACCACCTTCGAAGTTGAACACACCCTCGTCGTCCCATCCGTGCTCATCGTCACCGATCAACTTACGCTTAGGGTCTGTTGACAATGTAGTCTTACCTGTACCAGAAAGACCGAAGAAGATAGCTGTATTCTCACCGTTCATATCTGTGTTGGCAGAGCAGTGCATAGAAGCCATACCCTTCAATGGCAAGAAGTAGTTCATCATAGAGAACATACCCTTCTTCATCTCACCACCATACCATGTATTGATGATAACCTGCTCCTTAGAAGTTACGTTGAATACAACGGCTGTCTCTGAGTGGAGACCCAACTCCTTCCAGTTCTCAACCTTTGCCTTAGAAGCATTGTAAACGATGAAGTCTGGCTCCTGATCGAACTCAGCCTCGTTCTGAGGACGGATGAACATATTTGTTACGAAGTGTGCCTGCCATGCTACCTCAACGATGAAACGTACCTTCATACGTGTATCCTTGTGTGTACCGCAGAAACCATCTACTACGAACAACTTCTTGTTAGAAAGCTCCTTCTTAGCGATCTCCTTAACGGCATTCCAAGCCTCTGGAGTAGCCTTGTGGTTATCGTTGTGATATTCCTCAGAATCCCACCATACAGTGTCGTGAGATGTAGCATCGTCAACGATGAACTTGTCTTTAGGAGAACGACCAGTGTAAATACCAGTCATTACGTTAACTGCACCGAGCTCAGTCTCCTGACCAACCTCAAAACCCTCGAGACCTTCCTTAGTCTCCTCATTGAACAATACCTCATAAGAAGGATTGTAGAGAACCTCAGTTGTACCTGTGATTCCGTACTTTGCTAAAACTGACTTATCAAACTTTGCCATTTTATTTAAATGTATTTAAGTTGTGAATTAATTCTTCTAACCTGAATCCTTAAAACTAATTTTCTTTCAAAACCGCCGCAAAGTTACGAAAAATCTGTTTGATAACAAAGATTCTTGTTTATAAATAAGACATTTTAAAAGCTTTTTAGGTTAAAGAAATTAAAATCCAAACCATTCATCTATAATTTGCCATATTGACTTTACAAAAAACAGACACATCAATACGGAAGAGAAAGAAAGTACACCTATTTATATATATAGCAAGAGGTAATTGTGGGAAGAAGAGAAACGAGAAAAGAAGAAATGGGAAAGAAAAAAGAGAGGAGAATGAGAGTCGGAAAGGACTGAAGAGAAAGAAGAAGACTAAGGAGAGACGGTTGAGAATAGAAAAGAGAAACAAAGAGAACACAAACAAACAAAAAACAGCCAAAACATTTTGTAATCTCTCGGATTTACATTATCTTTGCAAAAATTTAGGCAGAAGAATAAGCTGAAATCGAAGCAAAAACAAGCATAAAATAACAAAAAAAATATACAACAATGAAAATCATCAACCTAAGCGAGAAAAATTCCATCATCAACCGTTACCTGGCTGAGATGCGCGACTGTGATTATCAGAAGAACCGTTTGCTCTTCCGCAACAATATCAAGAGAATCGGTGAGTATGAGGCTTTTGAAATCTCAAAGACACTTGATTACGAGGCAAAGGATGTGACTACACCGCTCGGTGTAGCAAGGGTCAACCTCCCTACCGACCAGGTTGTCATCGGAACCATCTTCCGTGCCGGTCTCCCTTTCCATGAGGGTTTTCTCAACATCTTCGACCACTCTGGCAATGCCTTTGTGAGTGCTTACCGCGAATATACCAACGAGGAACATACCGAGATCGGTGTCCACATCGAATATCTTGCTACTCCAGACCTGACAGACAAGACGCTCATCATCGCCGACCCAATGCTCGCTACCGGCATCAGCATGGAGATGGGTATGAAGGCCTTCATCACCAAGGGTAACCCGAAACATATCCACGTGGCATGTGTCCTTGCTGCCCCAGAAGGCATTGAGCACATCAAGAACACCTTCCCAGAAGGAAAGACCACCATCTGGTGCGCTTCCATCGACGAGGGATTGAACGAGCACAAATACATCGTTCCTGGTTTCGGAGATGCTGGCGACTTGTGTTACGGAAACAAGTTATAAAAACAAGAATTGTTAATTTCCCGTCTCTGCCCGGGTATATTTTTCTCCCTGCCCACGCAAGAATTTTTCCGTGGGCAGGGAAAAATAAAAGTGGGTACAGGGACGAAAAAAATGAAACCTTATTTTCTTTAATAATGGAAAGAACTTCCACCCAAGAACTCGCGTAGCAGCGATGTAGGAGGCAGATTATTATAAGGTATTCCCTTGAAATACTTCAGGAATTTCAGGAGGCGGTAAGCCTCAGCATATTCTTCACAATTCTCTGGCACCAGTTGCAAGAGCGGTTCTGCCTGCATCTTGATGACAGCCAACTCGTAGAGCATCGCCGTATTGAGCATTGCATCCGCATTTTCCTGGAACGGGAAAATCCACTTGTTTTCTCCAGCACGCACTGAAGGCCAGCGATGGATGGTCTCCTGCGCACTCACACCTCTATATTTATTATCGCGGATGATACGGCGCAGCAAACGGTTGTCGGTCGTAGGAATATAATTGTGATTATCAAGCAGAATGGTGGTTAAAGCCGAAGCATAGACGCGATAAATCTGCTCATCAGGAATCTGCGATGTCAGTTCCGGATTCAAGGCATGAATACCTTCCACCACCAGCACATTATGATCGTTCATCTTCAGTTTCTTTCCGCTTCTCTTACTCTTTCCGCTTTGGAAGTCATATTTCGGCAATTCCACCTCCTCGCCACGGAAGAGGGCATTAAACTGCTCATTGATGAGTTTCAGATCCAGGGCATAGATGCTCTCGTAATCATATTCGCCACTCTCATCCTTCGGAGTTTTCTCCCTATCTACAAAATAATCATCGAGCGAAATCTGCAGAGGTTTCAAGCCGTTTACAGCCAGCTGGATAGACAGGCGCTTGCAGGAAGTAGTTTTACCCGAGGAAGAAGGACCAGCCAGTAGAACAAGCTTTACCCCCTTACGCTGGGCTATATCTTCAGCTATCTGGGCTATTTTCTTCTCTTGCAAAGCCTCGCTGATATTGATAATATCGGTTGAAAATCCTGCAGTAACAGCCTGATTGAAATCGCCTATCGTACGGATACCGATGATATCCTGCCAGCGATGATGCTCCTTGAAGATATCAAACATCTTATCCTGTCTGGTGATTTCGCCCAACTGATCCGGATTCTTAAGAGAAGGAATACGCAGCAGCATACCGTCATAATACTTCTCCAGCCCGAAAAGATAAAGTTCAGAAGTATTGGTAAGGAGTGTACCATAATAATAATCCACATAATCACCTATTTTATAATAGGTAGTATAGATAGAGCCGGAAGTCTTCAGGAGTTTCACCTTCTCCACATCTCCCTTTTCCTGGAAGAGTGCAATAGCATCCTCGGTAGGCACCATATATCTGCGGATAGGCATGCGGGCATCGATGATTTCCTGCATACGATTACGCAGCTTCCCCACCTCCTCCTCGGTAAGTTCCTTACCCAGACGCACATCCACATAAAATCCATTGGAAACAGGGATGTCGATAATCACATCAGGACTGGCAGGAAAAATATCCTTCACCGCCTTGCAGAGCACAAAAAAAAGCGTACGGGTATAGGCCCGGGAACCTGAAGAAGAAGTCATATCGAGGAACTCAAGGTCCTTGCTGTTATAAACACGATAATGCATGCCTTCCACCTTGTTATTTACCTTACAGGAGATAGGTCCATGGCTCATTTCAAGGCCAATTTCAGAAAAAATATCAAAAAGTGTGCTACCGATTGCTACTTTCTGAGTTTTTTTGTTATTTTTGCAACGGATTTGTATTACTTGTTTCATTTGCGCTACGTTTATGTTACAATGTTTGACAATAATCCTGCTCCCAAGGAGGTATTTTCATACTTCCCAAGAGTAATCACTTATGTTCGGTAAAGATACGAATAAAAAAGCAACTACGGTGATTTTGAAAACATAAATTAAATTAAAATATGTCGATTTGGATATTTTTCAGGCTTATCGGTGCACTCGCCCTACTGATGTTCGGTATGAAGTCGATGAGCGACAGTTTGCAGAAGATGGCTGGACCTCAGCTCCGCCATGTGTTAGGAACCATGACTACCAACCGTTTGACGGGCATCCTCTCTGGTACGCTCATCACGGCTGCGGTACAGTCTTCTACAGCCACGACGGTGATGACGGTATCGTTCGTCAACGCAGGTCTCCTCACCCTTGCCCAGGCCATCTCGGTCATCATGGGTGCCAACATCGGAACCACACTCACCGCATGGATCATGAGTGCCGGTTTCTCATTCAACATCACCGACTTTGTATGGCCGGCATTCTTCTTTGCCATCATCCTTATCTATAGTAAGAAGCGCAAGATTGTCGGCGACTTCATCTTCGGTATATCCTTTATGTTCCTCGGTTTGGGAACTTTACGTCAAACCGGTATCGACATGGATCTGGCTCACAATCAGCCGGTTCTGGATTTTTTTGCAAGTTTTGATCCCCACAGTTTTACCACTACCATCACCTTCCTCCTGATAGGTAGCGTACTCACCATGTGCGTACAGAGTTCAGCAGCCGTCATGGCGATTACGATGATACTCTGCTCCACCGGTGTATTGCCAATTTACCAGGGTATTGCGCTCGTGATGGGCGAGAATATCGGTACTACCGTCACCTCCAATGTGGCTGCGCTTACAGCCAATACGCAGGCCCGAAGGGCGGCGATGGGACACATGGTGTTCAATGTCTTCGGTGTACTCTGGATACTCTGCGTGTTCCGTCCGTTCATTCATCTCGTTTGCGGTTGGGTGGGTTATGATGATGTGATGGAGAAGAACGATCCTCATTTCGTAGCCAATGCAGCCAAGCTCTCCTTTGTGCTTGCCGCCTTCCATACCACCTTCAACCTCTCCAACACCTTTATCCTGGTATGGTTTATCCCCCAGATAGAGAAGTTGGTATGCAAGATTATCCGTCCTAAGAAGAATGCTGATGAGGATGATTTCCGCCTGCGCTTTATCCAGAGCGGTATCATGAAGACTCCGGAAATCTCTGTTCTGGAGGCACAGAAGGAGATTCACAGCTTCGCCGTGCGTATCCAGCGCATGTTTGGTATGGTGAAGGAACTCTTAGGCGAAACCAACGATGATAAGTTTGTCAAGCTCTATACCCGTATTGAGAAGTATGAAGGTATCTCAGACAATATGGAGATTGAGATTGCCAAGTACCTTGATCAGGTGAGCGATTCCCATCTCTCTGATGAAACCAAGGCTAAGATTCGCGCCATGCTCCGCGAAATTTCCGAGATAGAGAGTATCGGTGACAGTTGCTTCAATATTGCCCGTACCCTGAACCGCCGCATCCGTGGCAAGGAGGATTTCATCCCTTCTCAGTATGAGCACATGCATCAGATGATGGAGCTTACCGACAATGCCCTCACCCAGATGAATATCACCCTCGTAGGTCATAAGGGAGACAACGATGCCAACCTCTCTTTCAACATCGAGAATGAGATCAACAACTACCGCAACCAGTTGAAGAGCCAGAACATCAACGATGTGAACAACCATCTCTATACCTATGCCATCGGTACCATGTATATGGATATCATCCAGGAGTGCGAGAAGCTCGGCGACTACGTGGTAAACGTAGTAGAGGCACGCATGGGTGTAAGACAGCACGAGGCATAAGACTATCCAAGATATCAGAAAAGTCCCACAGATTTCACAGATTTACACAGATTTAAGTTTTTGACTTCAAAAATCTATGTAAATCTATGAAATCTGTGGGACTATGTATTTTTAGTTACTTTTTCGCTGAAAAAGAGACTATTTAGAAGTTTTTTGGCTCAATATAGACGACAACTCGATTTTTTGTTGTATTTTTGCAGGCGAAATTGCAATTTTATAATCATTAATGAAGATTTTAGTAACAGGTGCTTCGGGTTTTATCGGGAGCTACATTGTGGAGGAAGCTCTCCGACAAGGCATGGAAACATGGGCAGCAGTACGCCCTTCAAGTTCCAGAAAATACCTGCAAGACGAGCGCATCCATTTCATCAACCTCAATCTTTCTTCTAAGGAAGAACTTATCAGCCAGTTAGACGGACAGGAGTTCGACTATGTGGTTCATGCGGCAGGCGCTACCAAGTGTCTGCATGCAGAAGATTTCTATCGTGTGAACACCGAGGGTACCAAAAATCTCGTAGGTGCGCTTATCGCCCTCAAGATGCCTATCAAGCGGTTTGTATTCGTCAGCTCGCTCAGCATCTTCGGTGCCATCAGAGAAGAACAGCCTTATCAGGAAATCACGGAACATGATACGCCCCACCCTAACACGGCTTACGGCAAGAGCAAATGGGAGGCAGAGAAATATCTGGATAGCCTCGGCATCCAGTTCCCTTATATCATCCTGCGACCTACCGGCGTATATGGTCCAAGAGAGAAGGACTATTTCCTGATGGTAAAAAGCATCAAGCAGCATGTGGACTTTGCCGTGGGATACAAGCGCCAGGACATCACCTTCGTATATGTACAGGACGTGGTGCAGGCTGTCTTCCTCGCTCTCGATCATGGTATGAATGGCAGAAAATACTTCCTCAGCGACGGAGGTGTTTATCAATCTACTGCATTCAGCGACCTGATCAGAAAGGAACTTGACAATCCTTGGATGCTGCGTATCAAAGCTCCTATCTGGGTTCTGCGCATCGTAACATTCTTCGGCGAATACATCGGCAGAATAACCGGAAAGATGTCGGCGCTCAACAATGACAAATACAACATTCTGAAACAGCGCAACTGGCGATGTGACATTGAGCCAGCCATGGACGAGTTGGGCTATCATCCACATTATCCTCTGGAGCGTGGCGTAAAACTCGCCATCAAATGGTACAAGGAAAACCATTGGCTCTGATTTCTGATCAAGGATCCGAAAAAGAAGGATTATTTGACAGGAAGGCCTAAAGGATTTAGCAGAAAACCCGACAAGATAAAGAAATAGATATTCATAAAGTTCAAAGAAAAAACGTGATAAAAGATTATTTTAAGATAGAGAAGAACCCGAAAAAAGGGCTGTTGGCGCTGGAATGGGTGATGCTCGCCTATATGATTCTGACGGTAGCAACCATGCTCTTCACTTACACCAAACTCGTGAATCCCGAATCCATGATCTGGGGTCGCATCAGAGTACTTGTGATGACGGGAGCGCTATGGGGTGTATATCGCATGGTGCCTTGCAGGGCTACCAAACTGGTGAGAGTAACGGCTCAGATGGCGCTGCTGGCATGGTGGTATCCGGATACTTACGAGATCAACCGCATGTTCCCCAACCTCGACCACGTGTTCGCAGGATGGGAACAGCAACTTTTCGGTTGCCAGCCTTCACTCCTTTTCTCCAAAGCCCTGCCTTGGGCTGTGGTAAGCGAACTGATGGATATGGGCTATTTCATGTATTATCCGATGATAGCAGCCGTCGTATTCTTCTATTTCTTCTGCAGATACAGGGAGTTTGAGCGCATTTCCTTCGTAATGCTCGCCTCATTCTTCATCTATTATGTGATATTCATCTACGTGCCGGTAGCCGGTCCTACCTTCTATTTTGATGCTGTAGGCGTACGCGAAATCACCAAGGGAATATTCCCAGCCATGGGCGATTATTTCAACACCCATACCAACTGTCTGCCGTCTCCAGGCTACACCGACGGTATATTCTATCATCTGGTAGAGGATGCCAAGGCTGCAGGCGAACGACCAACGGCAGCATTCCCAAGTTCGCACGTCGGAATCAGCACCATCTGCATGCTGATGGCATGGCATACAGAAAATCGCAAGTTGGTATATATCCTCCTGCCATTCTATGTGTTCCTCTGCATGGCTACCGTTTACATCCAGGCACATTATCTCATCGATGCCCTGGCAGGTTTTGTTTCTGCCGTCGTCATCTACTTCCTGCTGATGTATCTTTCCAAAGGAATGACAGAGAAAGTTGGAATAAGATAAAAATTCACAATAGTACAAAAAGACATGACCATCAAGAAAGATGGTGATTATCAAGTATATTATCCAATAACATTATATAATAAAGTAGAATTCATCTAGAACAATGAAGAAACTATTTATTGAAACTTACGGCTGCCAGATGAACGTGGCTGACAGCGAAGTAGTAGCCTCTGTGATGCAGATGGCTGGTTATGAAATCTGTGAAAAAGAAGAAGAGGCTGATGCTATTTTTCTTAACACATGCAGTATCCGAGAGAATGCGGAAAACAAGATTTATCATCGCCTCGACACCCTCCATGCTGAACAGAAAAAGGGCAGAAAAGTAATCCTCGGTGTGTTGGGCTGTATGGCTGAGCGAGTGAAGGATGACCTCATCCAGAACCACTATGCCAACCTGGTTTGCGGTCCGGACAGCTATCTCAACCTGCCAGATATGATCGCACAATGCGAAATGGGCACCAATGCCATCAACATCGAACTTTCCAAGACCGAGACTTACCGTGACATCGTGCCTCAGCGCATCGGTGGCAACAGAGTGAGCGGTTTCGTAAGCATCATGCGTGGCTGCAACAATTTCTGCCACTACTGCATCGTGCCTTATACCCGTGGACGCGAGCGCAGCCGTGATGCAGAGAGCATCCTTCGAGAGGTTCGCGATTTGCAGCAGCGTGGTTTCAAGGAAGTTACCCTGCTTGGCCAGAATGTAAACAGTTACGGTCTTTCACCATCAGGAAAGCGTGAGGAAGGCAGTCTTTCCTTTGCAGAACTCCTCCACATGGTAGCCCAGGCTGTACCAGATATGCGCGTGCGCTTCACCACCTCTAACCCAGAGGATATGACCGAGGACATCCTCCATGCCATCGCCGAAGAGCCAAACCTCTGCAAGCACATCCACTTCCCTGCCCAGAGCGGAAGCAACAAGATACTGAAGCTGATGAACCGCAAATACACCCGCGAGGAATATCTGCAGCGCATCGCCGACATCAAGCGCATCATCCCAGGCTGCGGCATCACTACCGACATCTTCGTGGGTTATCACGACGAAACAGAGGAAGACCATCAGGAAACCCTCTCGCTGGTGAAGGAAGTTGGCTTCGACAGCGCCTTCATGTTCAAGTATTCAGAGCGCCCGGGCACCTACGCAGCCAAGCACCTGCCAGACAACGTTTCTGAGGAAACCAAGATAGCCCGCCTCAACGAGCTCATCAAGCTGCAGACCGAGGTGAGCGCCGAGCAGAACAAGAAGGACGAGGGCAAGGAATTCACCATCCTCATCGAGAACTTCAGCAAGCGTAGCCGTGAGCAGATGATGGGCCGCACAGAGCAGAACAAGGCGGTAGTCATCGATAAGGGCAACCACCATATCGGCGAATTCGTAAAGGTTCGCATCACCGGTTCCACCTCTGCTACCCTCTTCGGCGAAGAAGTGAAAGAATAACTTTCAACAAAGAAGAACGCAAAATAAAAGAATAACCCAAAATAAACCGAAAATGGCACTTTTACCTACCCAAAACAGGTAAAAGTAGCCTTTTTCTTCATACTTTTAGCGAAAAAACACAAAATCATTTTGTAGTTTTCTCTAAAAGCGCTATATTTGCAGTCTATGAAGGAATTCTTGCAAGTTTTAAAACGATTTGTCCCTCCATACAAAAGATATCTGGGACTATCCATATTATTCAATATCCTATCAGCGGTATTGAATATCTTTTCATTCGCAGCCTTGATACCAATCCTGCAAATCCTGTTTCAGGTAGATGGCGGCATCCGTGCCAACGACTATATGACCTGGAACGGAGACTGGGGCACCCTCAAGGAAGTGGCCACCAACAACATGTACTATTACATCCAGGAATTTATCGTGGAATACAGTGCATCGACCGCCCTTCTGGTGATCGGTCTGTTTCTGGCATTCATGACATTCCTGAAGACGGGAGCCTATTTCCTTTCTTCCGCCACCATCATACCTATCCGTACTGGTATCGTGCGTGACATCCGCAACCAGCTCTACCAGAAGATTAATTCTCTCTCTCTGAGTTTCTTCAGCGAGGAGCGCAAGGGCGACATCATTGCCCGCATGAGCGGCGACGTACAGGAAGTAGAAAGCAGCATCATGTCATCTCTCGACATGCTTTTCAAGAACCCGATTCTGATACTCTTCTACTTCATCACCCTTATCTGCATCAGTTGGCAGCTCACTCTCTTCACTATTCTTTTTGTTCCACCTTTCGGCTGGTTCATGGGCTTGGTGGGCAAGAAACTGAAGGCACAGAGTACAGAGGCACAGTCGCTCTGGAGCGACACCATGAGCATGGTAGAAGAAACCTTGGGCGGTCTCCGCATCATCAAGGCTTTCTGTGCAGAAAGCAAGATGAACTGGCGCTTTGACAAGGTAAACAGCGAATATCGCGACAACATCATGCGCGTGAACATCCGCCAGCAGATGGCTCATCCTATGAGTGAGTTCTTAGGCACCATCCTCATCGTAATCGTATTGTGGTTTGGTGGCATTCTGGTATTGGATTACGGCCGTATCGATGGTCCTACCATCATCTTCTACCTGGTGATGCTCTACAGCATTATCAATCCGCTGAAGGAATTCTCCAAGGCAAGCTATAATATCCCCAAGGGACTTGCCAGCATGGAGCGTATCGACAAGATTCTCCAGGCAGAAGTGGAAATCAAGGACAAGGAGAACCCGGAGCATATCGCTTCCTTCGAACATCAGATAGAGTTCCGCCACGTATCATTCGCCTATACAGACAATAAGAGCGACGAACTGATATACGTGCTGAAAGACATCAACCTCGTGATTCCGAAGGGCAAGACCGTGGCACTCGTAGGTCAGAGCGGTAGCGGTAAGAGTACGATGGTAGATCTGATTCCACGTTACTATGACGTGCAGGAAGGCGAGGTGCTCATCGATGGCATCAACGTGAAAGACCTGGCCGTAAATGATCTCCGCCAGCTGATAGGCAATGTAAACCAGGAGGCTATCCTCTTCAATGCCAGCTTCAAGGACAACATCCGTTTCGGCAAAACCGATGCTACCGACGAGGAAATCGCCAATGCAGCAAAGATAGCCAATGCCTACGACTTTATCATGAAGTCGGAACATGGATTTGATACAGGAATCGGTGACCGTGGAGGCAGACTTTCCGGTGGTCAGCGCCAGCGTGTAAGCATCGCCCGTGCCATCCTCAAGAATCCTCCTATCCTCATTCTCGACGAGGCTACTTCTGCTCTTGATACAGAGAGCGAGCGCCTGGTGCAGGATGCTTTGGAGAAACTGATGAAGACCCGTACTACCGTAGCCGTGGCTCACCGCCTGAGCACGATCAAGCATGCAGACGAAATCTGCGTGATGCATGAGGGAAGAATCGTGGAGCGTGGTACTCACGATGAACTGATAGGCAAAGACGGATATTATAAGAAATTGCACGATATGCAGCAGGTGTAATAACAATGTTAAGTGTTGAATGTTAAATATTAAGTTTCATTCTTGCTTATATATATAATAAGGTGTAAATCATAGGACTTATGACAAAGATTGTTTATGCGCTGTTTTATGCAATATCGCTGCTGCCATTCAGGCTGCTCTATTGCATCTCCGATTTCGAGTACTTCATGATGTTCCACGTCATCAAGTACCGCCGGGGCATTGTGCGTAAGAATCTCACCACCTCCTTTCCGGAGAAGTCTGCCGAAGAAATCGCAGCTATCGAAAAGAAATTCTTTCGCTGGTTCTGCGATTATTTCTTTGAAGCAGTCAAGTTACTGAGTATCAGCGACAAGGAGCTTCGCCGCCGCTTCCATGTTTACAATAGCGAGGAAGTGGAAAAATGTTTTCAGGAGGGTCAGGATGTAGCAGCCATCCTCGGACATTACTGCAACTGGGAGTGGCTCTCATGTGTAGGCATCGAACTGCCAAAATCCCGCAAGATGGGTCTCATCTATCATCCTCTGTACAACAAGGCCTTCGATGAACTCTTCAAGCGCATCCGTTCTCACGAAGAAAATGGAGTGCCGGTTCCTAAGAAAGATATCCTCCGCTATCTGGTAGATTACAAGCGCAGGGATATCCGCAGCATCTTCGGCTACATCAGCGACCAGGGGCCTAAATGGGAGAACATCCACCTGTGGCTTCCTTTCCTCAACCATCCCGAAACTCCTGTGTTTACAGGAGGCGAAAGAATCATGAGAAAGATGAACGATGCCGTATTCTATGTAGAGATGTCGCGCCCGAAAAGGGGCTATTACACAGCCACTTACAAGCTCATCACCCGCGAGCCGAACACCCTGCCGGAGCATGAGATCACCCGTCGCTTCTTCCAGATGTTAGAAGAAACTATCCGCCAGAACCCTCCTTATTATCTCTGGACGCATAACAGATGGAAGCGAACCAAAGAGGAGTTTGACAAGCGATATGAGGTGGTGAAGGGGAAAGTTGTACCTAAAGAATAGAATGGATTACAAGAAACGATTTCCAAAAACGATTCTAAGAAATGAGAAAGATAAAGATAAATCCAAAATATGAATACCTGAGAAGTTTCATCGAGAGCATTCCTGATGTTTTCCAAGAGAAGGGACGTGAGATTTAT
The DNA here is from genome assembly GCF_003461825.1 of Prevotella sp. AM42-24. Taxonomy (NCBI): domain Bacteria; kingdom Pseudomonadati; phylum Bacteroidota; class Bacteroidia; order Bacteroidales; family Prevotellaceae; genus Prevotella; species Prevotella sp. AM42-24. The sequence goes on from NZ_QTXV01000003.1 coordinate 76,935, forward strand.
AAAAGCCGCAATACCATCAAGGTAATGAATACCCCTGAAGGCCTAAGTATCAATGTAAAGCGATACCATATACCTCACGGACTGAATCAGATGATCTATTCATGGGGAATCAGGGTACCTAAAGGCAAACGCGCTTACGAATATGCCAGAATTTTAAAAGATAAGGGGATAGGAACGCCAGAAGTCATTGCACTTATTGAAGAAAGAGGTCTTCTGAATATGCTGGGATTCACCTACCTCATCACGATACAATGTGATTACGGACACACCATGTATGAAACTGGTGACCAGAATTTTACAGACCACACCTCTATAGCCAAAGCTCTTGCTCATTTTGCAGCAAATATCCATAAACATAAAGTATTGCACAAAGACTTCACACCAGGCAACGTACTATGGAAAAAGGATGATGAAGGCTATCATTTCATGATCGTAGATATAAACCGCATGAACTTTGGCACAGTCAGCATAAAGAAAGGTTTATATAACCTGCGTAAATTCTGGGGTCCAAAAGAATTCATGAAAACCCTCGCATCAGAATATGCATTGATACGAAATGCTAATCCTGAAGAAGCCGTTGACTATGTAATGAAAGAACGGGCAAAATTCTGGAAACGCTATCAGAAGAAACATGAAATACCATTCCTGCTTGAACTGTAATCAAGCAAGAATGGTATTTTCTTATCAGTGAAATCTGACTATTCCTTCAATTTGTCCGAATAATTTCTAACCATCATTTCATAAATCAGTTTAAACCAAATCAGTACCACCGGAAGGGCCTTCAGCGCATAAGGCTGCACATAAGTCTTGCGTATAAACTTCGGGAAAAGATCAGAAGGAGACAAACTCGTCAGGATAAAAGCAAAAATCATCAAAGCAATGTCCCAGCGAGAACGCTTCCACGGAACAGCAACAAACCAAAGAGCTACTCCCACAAAAGCAATGATATAAGTACTCGACTCGCTACCCGTACTGAAAAGTACAACAAACATCAGAACCGAAGCAAGGAAAGCATATCGGAAATACAGATTCTTATATTGCGAAAAGCGCAGATAAGGAGCGCAAAAAGCCAATATTCCAGGAACAATCAGCCATAAATCAGAATAAGTGGAAACATGCGATATTTTTCTCACTAATCCTAACAAAGACTGATTTTGCATCGTAGAAAACATATTCTCCATATTCTTACCTGCTAAACTCATTTTCCATTCCTGATATTGACCTATAATATATTCAGGACTACTAATCAACATCGGCAAGACAAAGAACAAAACAGCCCACCCGACCAACGAAGCAACAAATTTGACCTTATGCTTGGAGAAGAAGAAGAAAGCCAATCCTACAACACCATAAAGTTTGACAAACGTACCAATCATGATAAAACACGCAGCCAAAACATCTTTCTGTTTCTCCACACAATAAAAGGATGCCACGATAAGAGCAACCGTCACAATATTAAACTGGTCCATGAATAAAGCCGTAAGCAACTCATGAGCACAGAACCAATAGATAAATATTTGTTTACCTTGATTCAGAGGCAGTTTTCGGATACACACATAGAGAAGCAAAGCCATCAACACATGCCACAAAATAAGCCCCACAGGAAGAGGGACAACTGCAAACGGAGCGATAATCAAACTGAAGAACGGACCATAATGATTCGTATCAAAATACTCTGCATAAGGAGCGTAAAGAGACGTCTGATTCCACGTATGCCAAAAAACATATTTGAATATTAAAAAGTTGTTACACTTATGAAACTTGATAAGCGCAGATCCCAAAGCCAGCAAGAGCCAAAGCCAAAGTAATGTGCGCGGGTCGGTAAAAAAAGGACGCTTCAAGAACTGCTTCAAGCGTGAAAGAGTTTCATTCATTTGATTTATCTGTTTATTAATCATTATACATATTGGTCATAAATCTTCCTCCTTATCATTTTCCAGCTATATCGCGAACAAAGATAGAAAAAAAACATGTAATGAACAAATATTTCTATAATTATTTTGCAAAATCAGAATTTTATTGTAACTTTGTATGGAATAAAGATTTTTCAAAATAACAAAACATGAAAATAGGCTTTGATGCAAAAAGAGCAGCACAAAATCGTACTGGTCTTGGCAATTATAGTAGATTTATAATCAGAATATTGTCGGAGCTACGCCCCGACAACGAATACCATCTATATACACCAAAGCCTCATCGCATACCATATCTGAAGGAAATACCCACATTAAACCAACTTTTCCTTCATTTTCCATCCAAGGGTATATGGAAAGAACTAAGTTCCCTTTGGAGAATCTGGGGTATCAGCAGGGATATACAGAAAAATGGTATTGACTTATTTCATGGTTTGAGCAACGAGTTGCCTTTAAACATTGGTACTCCGGAAGATAGAAAAAAGAAATATGGAGAAAAACGATGCAAATACATCGTGACTATCCACGACCTGATCTTTCTTCATACACCTCAGTATTATCATTGGATAGACCGCAAAATTTATCAATATAAGTTTCGCAAGGCTTGCCAAAACGCAGACCGCATCATTGCCGTCAGTGAATACACCAAACAGGAAATTATAGATTATTTCCATACACCAAAAGAAAAAATTGATGTAGTTTATCAGGGTTGTGACCCTGTATTCTCTCAAGAAATTGCTCAAGAAAAGCTGGAGGAGGTAAGAGAAAAATATTCGCTACCAGAAGAATTTGTACTCTATGTAGGAAGCATTGAAGAACGGAAGAATCTTCTATTGTTGGCAAAAGCGATAGCTCTGCTTGCCAAAGGAGAATGCAGAGCAGAATGTCTTGCCGAGAATCAGAGGAAAAAGGAAATACAGGTAGTAGCAGTAGGACGCCACACTCCATATGTAGAAGAAATACAAAGCTTTCTGAAGGAACAAGGCATAGAGCATCTGTTTCATTTCTATCATAAAGTACCTTACGAAGATTTGCCATCGTTCTACAAATTGGCACAAATTTTCGTTTATCCTTCCCGGATAGAGGGATTCGGAATTCCACTTCTGGAAGCCATCAGCAGCGGAGTTCCAGCTATCGGATGTACCGGTTCTTGTTTGGAAGAAGCAGGAGGTCCCGATTCGATATATGTCGCACCAGACGATGCTCAGAGCATGGCTGCAACTCTCCTCAACGTTTCATCCGACGCTCTATTACGTCAGAATATGATCATGCGGGGCAGAGAATATGCCAAACGCTTTACCGACGAAAAGCTGTTTCATTCCCTATATGAAACATACAAAAAAATATAATCATCAGAACAACTGTAAAAAAGAAATATGAAACAAAACAGACTTTGCTACATAAGCCAGAATTACTATAATCTATCTGGCGCATACAAATCACTTTGAGGAGCAGCTACAACAAGAATACTGAAATCTTTGTATTTTAGCAAAAAATCTGCGATTATTTCTTTGTATTTTAGCAAAAAGTTGACGTTTATATCTTTGCATTTTAGCATTTTTACAATTTAAATGCTTGATATTAAGCAAAAAACATGTAACTTTGCAATCAAAAAAAGGAAATACAAAATGGAGCAAAGACAATATATTACCAGACAAATAGACAAGGCTTTGATAGCATGGAAAAACAATCCACGACATAAGCCTTTGTTACTACGTGGCGCAAGACAAGTGGGCAAATCCTCCTCCGTACGCCATCTGGGCAAGCAATTCGAGAATTTCGTTGAAGTTAACTTTGAGCGAAAGCCACAGTTTGCCCAAATTTTCCAAGGAGACTTAAGTGCCCGTCATATAGTTGAAACATTAAAATCAATAACAGGAGAGGCAATCATTCCAGGAAAAACTTTACTTTTCTTGGACGAAATACAAATGTGCCAAGAGGCCATTTCTGCTCTTCGTTTTTTTTGGGAAGACTTACCTGAATTACATGTTATTGCAGCAGGTTCTCTGTTGGAATTTGCACTAAATGAAATTCCAACTTTTGGCGTGGGCAGGATTCATTCTATGTTTATGTACCCAATGTCTTTCGATGAATTCTTGGGAGCACTTGGTATGCAAAGCTTATTACAAGCCAAAGAAATTGCCAACCCTACCCAACCTTTACTTCCTGTCTTACACGACCAATTAGTTGCTCTCTTCCGCACTTATCTGATGGTCGGCGGAATGCCTGAAGTTGTCTCTACATGGGTCTCTGCTCATAGCTACGAAGAGTGCCAATCCGTACAAAAAGAAATAGTATATACCTATGAAGTTGACTTTGCGAAATACAAGAAACGCGCCAACACCACATTGCTTCGGCTCACCTTACATAGTGCAGCTCATCAAATAGGAAGTAAGTTCGTATATAGCCAAGTATCACGCGATTTCAGGTCTGTCCAAATAAAAGAGGCTCTTAGCCTTCTAACTTTGGCAGGATTACTTATACCAGTCTATAACACTGCAGCCAATGGTTTCCCGCTGGGTGCAGAAGCAGATGAAAGTTGCGCAAAATACCTTTTCTTGGATAGCGGGCTTCTTCTATCCATCTTAGGCATGGACTTAGGTAGCATAACAACCCTTTCAGAGCAAATACTCATAGGCAATGCCACCGACTTGGTAAACAAGGGACATATTACAGAGATGGTAGCAGGACTGGAAATCATCAAAAACATGCCTCCAGACAGCATTCCTTCTCTGTTCTTTTGGATGCGCAGCGCAAAGAGTTCTTTAGCTGAAGTAGATTACGTTATGGCAAAAAATATGAAGATTCTTCCGATAGAGGTAAAAGCCGAAGTGCGTGGCGGAATGAAGAGCCTTTATGCTTTTATGGAGACAAAACACATCGATCATGCCATTCGAACCTCATTAGAAAACTTTGGGAGTTTTACTAAAGACAATGGGAAAATAGACATCTATCCTCTTTATGCATTAAGGAGCTTGGTAATAATGAAATAATCAAGGCTCCAACTAAAACAGAAAGAGGAGAAGTTTACCTACGATAAAAGATAAAGTTTCCTAAATTACACCTTCGAGTATAATACTTTGGGTATAATTTCGTAACTTTGCAGAAAATCAAGACATTAAGAGCATGAACAAACAAAACAGACTTTGCTACATAAGTCGCAACTACTATAATCTTACATCAGCAGGCAATAAGGCTAAGACAGACAACGAGGATACACTCGATGAAATGGGAGCCGTCAACCTGGGTCTGCATCGAACGGTAAGAAACAGCAAGATTATCGCATTTTTCCTTGATCTTGCAGGAATTCTCCGTGCCTGCCTATTGCTTCAAAAAGGCGACACTCTTTTCTTGCAATATCCTGTCAAAAAGTACTTTTCTTTCTTATGCAAAATAGCAAGAATGAAAGGAGCCAAGACCGTTTCCCTCATTCACGATTTAGGTTCTTTCCGCAGAAAGAAGCTGACCGTAGAGAAAGAAATCAGCCGTCTCTCCCATAGCGACTATATCATCGCTTCCAACGAGAACATGAAGAAATGGCTCAAGGAGCACGGAATGCAGAAGCCAGTGGGTGCCCTCGGCTTATTTGACTATCACTCAGCTTCACCATGTCAGGAAAAAGCGTCAGACAGGAAGCAGCCAAAAGTAGTCTATGCAGGTGCGCTAAGCATGAAGAAGAATTCATTTCTGGTAGAGCTTTCCAAGACGCTGACCAACTGGCAACTGCTGGTTTGCGGGAACAAGGAAGGACTACAGGGCTTGAAAGAGAATCCGCTCATCACTTATCAGGGATTTGTGCCTTCAGAAGATTTCATCAAGAGTATTGATGCCGACTTCGGGTTAGTATGGGATGGCGATTCACTCGACACCTGTTCGGGCGAATATGGTCAATACCTGAAATGGAATTCTCCACATAAGGTTTCCTTCTATCTCCGTGCTGGTTTACCGCTCATCATCTGGAAAGAGGCAGCCGTAGCGCCTATCATCGAAGAAGCAGGAGCAGGTATTGCCATCAATTCGCTGAAAGAGTTGGATGAAAAGCTTGCCAATCTCACCTTCGACGACATCGCAAATCTGAAGCAAAATGCAAAACGCCTGGCCGAAAGACTGAACCATGGGCACTTCCTTCGCCAAGCATTAGACATTTATTTCTCTACCCATCAGCAACGCTGACTATTTGGGACATTTCAAACTAACGAAACAGGTTACTGGAGTAACTTGAAACAGAACGGAACGAAAAATAAACAATATATATTTGCTACATTCAATATAAAATAGTACCTTTGCAAAAATATCATAAACAAGCATGACAAAAGAAGAGCTGATACGGCAAAGATATTGGACATAAGTACTACAGCTATAGACAACAATATTAAATGGCTAAAAGATAATGACATAATAGAAAGAATAGGAAACGACCGTAATGGTTAGGCAAGTTAAATCATAGTGTTAACAAACCACCAAGATTAGTTTTATATTCAAAGACCATTATATTTATGAAATACGTATTAATTGACTTAACACGCTATCAAGATAAGTGTGGATTTGGAGAAATCGCCAACAATGTTGGCGAACATCTCAAAGGCGGTATCATTGATGATATTCACTTTACTGTTCTTGTACTAGAAAAATATAAAGGTGTCTTAGGAGATGCCGTTGATTACGTTACCATAGAGCATCTGGACAAAGATCTCAAGGCTTTAGGACACAAGATTGACTTATGGCATACCACAGACCAACTGTTCATCAAACGCAGACATGCCAAAGGTATGATAAATCTTCTCACAGTACATGATCTGAACTTTTTATTTGAGAAAAAAGGCATTCATCGTCTCAAACGCTTACTGAAACTCAAATGGTTTGTTAAACGTTCAGATTGCATTACTGTCATTTCCGAATATGTAAAACGAGATTTACTCGAACATGTAAACCTTGAGAAAAAGCCACTAAGAGTTATCTATAACGGAATACAAGACACAACCAAAGAAGAACAAAAGCGACCAAACTTTGTGAATATAGACGACAAATTCTTTTTCACAATAGGCCAAACAAGAAAGAAAAAAAATTTTCATACATTAATACCTATGATGAAGTTCTTTCCTAAATATAAACTATTTATATGTGGGAAAAAATGTACAAGCTACCTCAAAGAACTACTGGAAATAAAAGAATATTGCCATGCAGACAACGTCATCATAGCTGGTGAAATCACCAATGAAGAACGTAACTGGATGTATGCTCATAGCGAAGCTTTCTTGTTCCCAAGTCGATTAGAAGGTTTTGGACTTCCTGTTTTAGAAGCGATGCGCTACAATTGCAAAGTTTTCTCTTCTCGATACACCAGCCTACCAGAAATCTGCAAGAACCACGCAACCTACTTTGACTCTTTTGAGCCAGAAGAAATGGCTAATACTATAAATGAAGGACTGGCTGTTTGGGACAAGAATGGGGAATTATCCCTTGCTGCAAAAGAATATTCTATGAGTTACAATTATGACAAATACATGAAACAATATCTTACCTTATATAAAGATTTACTTAATTTAAAATAAAGTCCATAAAACAATATGCTCTCTTCTATTTTTTGAAGAGAGCGTACTTTACCACATGGACGACATGAGAAATCATCAAATCTATCTGACGGCTTAACTTTCTCTTACGCCAACTCCCATAAATACGATGTTCGGCAAAAGTTTTTTCTGTACGAGGATACTTTTTACGAGGCAACAAATATGAAGTTGGATATACGTGCAAACCCTCCAACAATTGTGTGCTCCGAATATTCATATCAAACTGTAATTGCTTTGCGATACGTTCCATAATAATTGGAGAGATTGTGGTATTAAAAGAGCCATCATCATTCTTAAAATGATGATTTTTGTAATACTCCCAAACTTTTTGACAGAAAGCATTACCATGAGGAGCCATAAAGAAAGCTGCCTGCAATCCTGTCTTGGTTTCGCCTTCTTCTGTCATAAAAGTAGTAAATACATTCTTCTGCATGAACTCATCAAAACGCTTATACAAGAAGATATCACTATCCATATAAACACCTCCGTGAACATATACAGCATAGAATCTGACAGCATCCGCAGCAAAAGCCCATTTGTGAGCCTCCAATGCTTCGTCTATGAACGGACACCCTATCGCCTTAGCTTCCTTATATCCCCATAATTTTATCTCATAATCGGGGATAATGCGCTTCCACGAATCCAAGCAGACCTTTATCTCTACAGGATAAGGATCATTGCTAAACCAACAAAGATGAATGAGTTTTGGTATCATTATTTTTGCTGCAAAGGTACGAAAAGTTATCAAAAAAACAAAAAAAAGCAAGGATTATTTGTGGCATTCAATAAAATTGAGTACCTTTGCAGCCATAAGCGGCACAAGTTTTAACATTTATTATTTATCTCACATGCAAAGTTACAGACGCAACGATGTTATAGAATACAAAAAGAATTAGTATTATCACAGAATTAATATAGGATTAAAACAGTTATGAATAAAAAGCAATTAAAAATTGTAACAAGCGTAGCAATTGTGATTTTAATCTTGTCCATCCTCCCCATCTTTTGGATCGGACAATATTTGCACCCATTTTCTGATGATTATGTCTTTGGAGCAGAAGCATACAAGACATGGAATGCCACCCATTCTGTAAGTGCATGCCTCCAAGGAGCATGGAATGTAGCCGTTAGCATGTACCATATTTGGCAAGGCACCTACTCTGCATGCTTTTTGATGGCTTTGCAGCCTGGAGCTTTTGGCATGTATTGGATTGTGCCCATTGTTCTTGCGTCAAGTATCGTCATATCAACATATGCGCTATTATTCATGATAATGAGGAAGTTACTGCATACCACAAAGATGGAATTTTTATACGTATCTACCATCTTTGCACTCATCAACATACAATTCGTCCGTTCTGCCTACGATGCCTTTTATTGGTATAATGGAGCGATGTACTATACTCTATACTTTAGTCTTTCCTTATGTCTGGGGGCTTTACTCATCGCATATTACCAATCCCAAAGCACACCCAAATGGGTTATTGGTGCACTTACTATCATCCTCGCCCTATTCCTTGGCGGAGGCAACTTTGTCTCTGGCTTTGGAAGTGCCGCTATATTATTCACAACCATTGCCATCATCTGTATCGAGCAAAAGAAATTACCCAAATTCCTTACAGGTGTCTTGACAGTTTACTTAGCAGCCTTTGCATTTAGTATCTTAGCACCAGGTAATACTTTTCGTGAGTTAGCCGTAAAGGAGTATCACCCGACCATTATAGAAGCTATTGGCATTACCATAAGCAAAAGTATTGGATTCATCGGTGACAGAATCATTAGTTTCATGTCACTCACCTTTGTTACTTTGGTGCCAACAGTAAGTAAATTGGCTCGCAAATCAAATTTTAAATTCTCTCACCCATGGCTATGCATTGCCATCACGTTTGGCTTATTTTGCAGCTTCTTCTTTCCACATTGCTACGCCATGGGATACGAAGGACCTTTCAGAGTGCAAAATGTTTATACCTATGCACTATTCTGGCTTATTCTGACCAACATGTATTACCTTTCAGGTGCGTTGGCAAGAAAGGAAGAAAACAAAGCGCCTCTGAGTTCTGCCATTTGTCAGGTAGCGACTGCTACAAAATTGAAATTTAAGAATACCATTAAATATTCATACATTTATACAATTCTTATATTTGTATTGGCTATAGCCGTTAAACCATCCACCACCAATCGCACACTCAGCCTTCTTATCAAAGGAAAGATACAAACAAGCGACAAAGAAATGAAAGAAAGGGAAGAACTATTGGGGAGGCTTTACAACAACTCTATTGTCGAATTGAAGCCTTTAAAAACAAAACTTCCTTCTGATACCCATTACGATGCTTTGCCTGATCCTGGATATTGGGTAAACCAAGCTATTGCTATGTATTACGGCAAGCAAGAAGTCTTCACAACAAATAGTTACAATATCAATAATGAGAATACATATCTCATGAAACACTACAAGAAAGATGTAGGTCCAAACAACTTGAAATACAAGACATTCATAGATCAGGACTCTCATCCGACTTATCTGACGCAACGAATTAAAAAAGCAAGTTATTAGGCAATAAGTACAAAAACGAACATATTCTTCACTATTTCACTGGAAGAATATGCTCGTTTTGTTTCTTTTAGGATAATTCTTTATATTTTAGCAAGAACTTGCCATTTATGTCCCTGTGTTTTAGCAAATAAACTTGTTTTATACCTTTGTATTTTAGCATTTTTATAAATTAAACATCTGATATTTAAGAAAATAACTTCTCTCCAGAAGAGGCTTATATTTTGCACTTACTATCATAAGCATAAAGATGAATTGCGCTTCAAATATCCGCCCTAATATTTCCTGCTAAAAGTTTGCATATTCGCATATCTTTTCTTACCTTTGCGGCAAAATGATACATAAATAAAAAAGCAAGCAAAACTCTTATGAAGAAGTATGATTATCTCATCGTTGGTTCCGGTCTCTTCGGAGCCACATTCGCCCACCTTGCCCATAAGCAAGGCAAAACTTGTCTGGTAATAGATAAGCGACCACATCTGGGCGGAAATATCTATTGCGAGAATATTGAGGGCATCAATGTGCATAAGTATGGTGCGCATATCTTCCATACTTCCAATAAGGAGGTGTGGGATTTCGTCAACGCCATCGTTGAGTTCAACCGCTACACCAACTCGCCTGTGGCCAATTATAAAGGCAAGCTCTACAACCTGCCTTTCAATATGAACACCTTCTATCAGATGTGGGGCGTTACCACTCCTGAAGAAGCACAAGCCAAAATAGATGAACAGAAGGCGGAAGCTGTGGCCAAAATGAAGGCAGACGGCGTAAGCGAGCCGCGCAATCTGGAGGAACAGGCACAGGTACTCATCGGTAAAGATATCTACGAGCGACTTATCAAAGGTTATACCGAGAAGCAATGGGGGCGTAAGTGTACCGACCTGCCTGCCTTCATCATCAAGCGTCTGCCAGTACGACTCGTCTTCGACAACAATTACTTCAATGACAAGTATCAGGGCATCCCAGTAGGTGGCTACAACAAACTGATTGACGGCTTGCTCGAAGGTATCGACACCATGACTTCCGTGGATTTCTTTGGAGACAACATCCAAAAATTAGCAGAGAACAAAGAGGCTTCCCAGAAAGCTGGACTGATTAAAGACTGCTGGCAGGAAATCGCCGAGAAACTGGTTTTCACAGGAAAAATAGACCAGTTCTACGACTATCAGTTCGGGAAACTCAACTATCGCACCGTCCGATTCGAACAGGAAATCATCGACTGCCCTAATTATCAGGGAAATGCCGTGGTAAACTATACTGAACGAGAAGTGCCTTATACCCGAGTGATAGAACACAAGCACTTTGAAATGTTTGGTGCAGAGGTTTACAATTGTCCTAAAACCGTCATCTCCAAGGAATATTCTACAGAATGGAAGGATGGCATGGAGCCTTATTATCCAGTAAATGATAAGGAGAATTCCGAACTATACGCTCAATATAAGAACCTGGCAGATCAGGAAAAGGATGTTATCTTTGGTGGTCGCCTTGCCGAATATAAGTATTACGACATGGCGCCAATCATAGAGAAAGCATTGGCTATGTTCAAGTAATTCATCATATCTTTCGCTTTTTATGTAAAACTTCTCGTAATTAATAGTACTCGATAAAAAGATGAGAATGGAGATAAAAGGATAAAGTTTCCTAAATTATACCCTTGGGTATAATACCTTTGGGTATATTTTTGTAACTTTGCAGAGAATCAAGACTTTAAGTATATGAACAAGATACCATTCGAATATGGTTCTATCGCTGAAAATGAATATTTCATTGATAGAATTGAAGATAGAAGAGACCTCAAGACTTTTCTTGGAGGAGGCATCAACGTGATGCTGATTTCTCCAAGAAGATGGGGCAAGTCTTCCCTTGTCAAAGCCGCGATGGAAGAGCTGAAGCAAGAACAGAAGGACGTGAGAGTGTGCTATCTTGATGCCTTCAAGATTTTCTCTGAGGAAGAGTTCTACAACAAGTTTGCAAGTGCAGTACTCCAGGGAGTTTCTTCCACGATGGAAAAGAGATGGGCCGAAAGTGCCGAGGAAATCCTCAATCTTCCAGAAAAGATTGCCAAGGCAAAAGGCATCCATGTCATCGTGTGCATTGATGAGTTCCAACAATTGGCGAATCTGCCTGGCTGGAAACGACTAGAAGGAACCATGCGTTCGGTCTGGCAGGGACAACATAGTACGACCTATTGTCTCTATGGCAGTAAACGCCACATGATGATGGATATATTCGGCAACTCGAAGAATCCGTTCTACCGTTTTGGACAGATGATGACCTTGAAAAAGATTGCCAAGGAATACTGGAAGCCTTTCATCCACGACAGTTTCTACAATTATGGCAAGTCTATCAGCGATGAAATGATAGAGCGAATCTGCAATGCCGTGCAATGCCACTCCTGGTATATGCAGCAATTCTGCTTTCTTATCTGGACACGTACGGCAACAGAGGTGACTGAGGAAATCTACCAGTCACAGCTTACCAAACTTCTGGATACCAATGCCGATATGTTCATTACCGATATTGATGGCATGCCAGCCTCACAGATTGCATTCCTGCGTGCCGTCTGCATGGGAGAGACCCATTTCAACGCCCAACAGGTAGTAGCAGAATATGGACTCGGTGCTCCACGCACTATCACTAAGAACAAAAAGACTCTTGTAGAAAGAGACTTCATTGAGAAATCGGGCGATGGCTTCAAGATGGTTGACCCCGTCTTCGAGCTGTGGTTCAAACGGGAATACTGCAACATTTTGCCTCAATAAGATATAGGAGAAACAATGTAAACCGATTAACTCCCCATCACGCAGCCAAAGCGTGATGGGAGATTTCTATTTTTTAGCAAAGATTAATAAGCAAATTAGCCAGTATCTCACAAAATATCAATACCTTTGTACTCATGAAACAGATTATGAAGAAATTATTTCCACATACTTTGTGGAACAGAGATACAACTTCTCTGTTGGGATGTGCAGCCAGTAAATTTATCGTATTCGATATCATCTGGTGCCTGCAGACTACTTTCACCTCTTTTTCCCTGCCAGAGGTGTATGTCAATTCCCTATTGGCAGCTCTGCTGTTCATCCTCCCATTTATGCTTACCGGTAAGAAATGGCTAGAATATCTCGTGCTCTTTATTCTAGACGGACTGCTCATCAGCAACCTGATGTATTGCCGTACCTACAACTCGATGATACCTCTGGAAAGTTATCTGCTGGCTAGCAATCTGAGCGATTTTACGGCGAGTGTGATTGACTCGATGAGATGGATAGATGCCCTACTCCCGCTATCTACACTTATCTGCATCTATTCTCTCCATAAGAGAAAGAACCGAGGAGCAGAAGCGTCTGGAAGAGAGCGAGGAGCTTACGCCCTGCGAATCAAGCAATACGCCTTAACCACACTTGCAGCATTTCTGCTTTCTGTTATTTTAATCTTTGCTAAAGGAGGACCAGAAAAGGCATTCAATAACTTGGATAATGCCAACATGTACACCTGCAAAGTGCCAATGTACACCATCTTTGGCAATTTGATACACGAAGCGAACCAACAAAAAACGGTATTTACCCCTAAGATAAAAGCAGAAATTGATAACTGGATGAAACATCAACCAGCCTATCAGCCACTCGCTGACAGTATCGCCAGGAAGAAAACCCTAGTAGTCATCTTCTGCGAATCGCTAGAAAGTTGGGCAATCAACCGTAAGGTAGAAGGTAAGGAAATCACTCCAAACCTGAACCGTTACATCGCCGACAGTCATACTCTCTATGCTCCACACGTTCTCACTCAGGTGAAAGGCGGACGCAGCATAGACGGACAGCTTCTGGTAAGCACAGGTCTGTTGCCGCTGATGAGCGGATGCTACGCCATGCAATTTCCTTTTACCCACTATCCTTCATTGGTTAAGGCGATGAAGGAAGAGCATCCCGACCTGAGTTCTTATCTGATGACGGTGGACAAGCCTATCACCTGGAACCAGTCTGTGGTGGCAGAAAACTTCGGCATCAGCCAGATGTTCTTCAACGACCAGTGGGTGAACGATGAGAAATGGGCAGCCGCAAGAAACTGGGCGATGTATCCTTCATGAAGCAGATTGTGGCAAAGCTCAAGAAAGGCGGAATCATGAAGAAGGGAAAAAGTAATTATCTGCAGATTGTAACTTACTCCGGTCACAACCCATTCGTCCTGCCCGACAACCTGAAGCGCATTCATTTTAAAGGCGATTATCCGGAAAAGATGCGCGACTTCATGATCATGGCCAACTATACCGACCACGGTTTGGGCATCCTCCTCGACTATCTGAAGAGTCGCCCGGACTACAAGGATATGATGATTGTGATAATTGGCGACCACGAAGGTCTTGCTGCCGACCGCAAACCTATCTGCGAATCGCCAGCCGCCAAAGGCATCGTAAGCAACAAGCAGTTTACTCCTTTCATAGTTGTAAACGCTCCTGTAGGTGGAATATATAATAAGGTGATGGGACAGGTTGACCAATATCCTACCATCCTCAACCTGATGCATCTGGATCACTACAAATGGAAAGGTATGGGACAGAGCATCTTTGATCCTCGCAAATATCCTGCTGCTGTAGGTTCAGATAATATGAACGTAGAAACGACAAGTAATGTACCGGAAAAGGAAATCAAGCGACTCACCCAAGCCCATCGCATCTCGGATTTTCTGATTCGCTACGACAAAATTATAAAATAAGACTTCGATAAGACATGAACATCAAGTACAACAAAGCCCTGTGGATTGTCACCATCCTTGCTATCGTGATGCTGGTTCCTTTCCTCGGGCTCACCGATTTCAATACCAAGGGAGAGCCGCGCGAGGCTGTAGTTGCCTACACCATGCTGGAGCATGGCAACTGGATATTGCCTATCAATAATGGAGGCGATATTCCTTACAAACCACCATTCTTCCACTGGTGCATCGCCTTCTTCTCGCTCTTTGCTGGACACGTAAACGAATTCACATCCCGTCTGCCGTCTGCCGTATCGCTGATATTGATGACCATCGGCGGCTTTATATTCTTTGCCAAGCGCAAGGATACCCAGACGAGCCTCATCACAGCCATCCTCACGCTGACAGCTTTCGAAGTGCATCGTGCAGGAATCAACTGCCGTGTGGATATGGTGAACACCGCCTTCATGGTGGGAGCCATGTATCTGCTCTACCGTTGGTGGGAAAAGGGAAAACATCAACTGCCCTGGCTTGCCATCCTCTGCATGAGTGGCGCCACGCTGACCAAGGGACCAGTAGGCATCATCCTGCCTTGTTTTGTGATGGGTGTCTTCATGCTCACACAGAGAGAAAATTTCTGGGGCATCGTCTGGCGAATGGCAGCAACTGCCGTACTCTCTCTCATCATCCCATTCTACTGGTACTATGCCGCCTATCTCCAGGGTGGCAACGAGTTCCTGGAACTGGTAAAGGAAGAGAATATTGACCGCTTTATGGGAAAGATGGCCTACGAGTCGCATGAAAACCCTGCCTGGTACAATCTGCTTACACTCATCACCGGTTGGCTGCCTTATACCTTATTATTATTGTTCTCTCTCTTTATCCTGCCCTGGAAGAAATTCTCCAAGAGTAAGTTTGTAGAGAATGCGAAAAAGGCTACCCCGCTCCAGGTATTCACCTGGCTTGCTTTCCTCCTGGTACTCTTCTTCTACTGCATCCCGAAGAGCAAGCGAAGCGTTTACCTGCTGCCTTGCTATCCGTTCATGGCTTATCTCATCGCCGAATACATCGTTTGGATGATGAAGGAAAAAATGGGAGCATTCAAGGTATATGCAGGGGTAATAGCATCGCTCGCCATCCTGCTTATCGTAGCAAGAATCGCAGTTTCATGCGGATTGATACCTGACACTATCTTCCACGGCAGACATGCAGCAGAAAACGCAGCCATGCTCCATGCTTTGGAAAAAGGACCTCAGAGTATCGCAGAAGGCATAGGATATCTGTTCTTCATATTGTGCATTTATGGCATCTATGCTACGTTCCAATCACTCCGCAGGAATCATACAGGCAGCATCGTAGGTCATACGTTGATTACCATCATCAGCCTCTTCCTGATACTGGACTCTACGCTTCAGCCAACTGTACTCAACACCAAGGCCGACAAGCGCTGGGCACCAGTAATAGAAAAGAAGTTTGATACATCCAAGCTCTATTCCTACATGTCAATCGATATGCTCCACTTCTTCAGCCTCAACTTCTATTTAGGCGACAAGATCCAGCAGTTCGACAAGACACTTCCACAAGACGGCATCGTGATGGTATCAAATGATGATATCCAGATTTTCACGGAGAAATATGGCAGGAATTATACTTTCGAAAAGGTATGGGAGATTCCGAGAACTGCAGAAACCCGCTGCCCCGTAGGTTTCTACCGTTTCGTGAAAACAAGCGCTAATTTGGCTTGCAACTAAAAAAAATATTTCAAAAGAGGGGGTGTGTCATAAATCCACGACACACCCCTTCTTATTTTTTATGATTTCAATATGAATTATACTCTTTCCTCGATAAAATATCTCGGTCTGCGTTTTACCTCGGTATAGATTTTTCCGATATAGACACCTGTAACACCCACGCCAGTAGTGATAATGCCACCGATGAACCAGAGGGAAACAAGCAAGGAAGTCCAACCCTGTATCGTCTTGCCCTGGAAATGTTCTATCAGCGCAAAGATAATCATGATAAAAGACACCAATGTCATCAGCAATCCTACAAAGGTGATGAAACGCAAAGGAGCTACAGAGAATGAAGTGATGCCATCGATACTGAAACTCAGCATCTTGGTAAGCGGATATTTACTCTCGCCTGCCTCACGCGCCTTGCGGTCGTAATAAACAAAGCCCTCCTGGAAACCGAGTTGGCGAACAATGGCACGCAAGAAAAGATTGCGCTCTGGATACTGCATCAGCGCCTTCAGCGTGCGATTCGTCATCATACGGAAGTCGGCATGATTGTAAACCGTCTCCTTATCCACACTCTGCATCAGTTTATAAAAAGCCTGGGCGGTAAAGCGCTTAAAGAAAGTATCTGTCTTACGCTCCTTGCGCACACCATAGATGATATCCTTGCCTTCCTGCACCTGGCGCACCATATCGATGATTACATTCTCATCATCCTGCAGATCCGCATCGATGCTCACCATCGCATCACAATGGTCGATGGAAGCCTCCATACCTGCCCAGAGTGCATTCTGGTGCCCTCGGTTATGAGAAAGTTTGATTCCTCTCACGTACGAATGTTTTTCTGCCCCTTCCCGGATGAGTTGCCAGGTAGTATCGCGACTGCCGTCATCCACCAATAGCAAATTGGTTTCAGCACCCGTCTCTGCCTTGATTTTCGCCACCAAATTCCCCAAAACTTCCAGGGTCTTAGGCAAAACCTCCTGCTCATTATAGCAAGGTATTACGATGTTTATTTTCATATCAATCTATTTTTCTGCAAAAATACAAGAAAAATCTTAAACAACCAAGCCCAAACCTCATCTTTTATGAAATCCACCTGATATTATTTCCCCAACAGAGTATTTATTGGATTTTCAGAACTGCTTTTCGCAACACAATCATTCACCAGTAATTCATCAGAACTTCCATTTCACCTGAATTTCCAAATCAGTCTGAGCAGAGCCATTGATTTGTTGTAATCCTGACGAAATATGATTGCGGTCGAAATATTTCGTCATGGCTCCCTTGCAAACCAGCACCCAATGCTTTCCGATTTCAGCCTTCGCCCGCAGTCCACATCGGATACCTTCACCAAAATAACTACCGAAACTCATCGTATAAAGCAATCCCGGTTCAAAAGCATAGACACGACTCTCATAATCCTTGGTACGGAAATAGCCCAAGAAAGCATTCAACCTCAACCACCGAAAGCGATATTCCATAGATTCATTGACCATCATTCCGTAGTTTTGCGACAGGAAGGTGGCATCCACCTGAGTTTTACTGCTCCATGCTCCTTTTTCGATTCCACAATACAGGCGGGCTCGCTGCGTAGTAACATCATATTTCTGCTTAAACTGATAACGGGCGCCAAGACGGAGAGAGCGGGAAGGCTGGAAGATGACGCTCGCCAAATAATCCATCGCATAAGAACTCGCCTTCATTCGATATTTCGGCCAGGCAAAATAAGCCACATCCCCATAAATATCACATACCCATTTAGAAGAAGGCGACCATCGCAGTCCCACATAGCAGCCACTTTCATCCTGCACGCTGCTGCCAGCGCTATAGCTATTACTGTATATTGCATAATAACGATAAGGATAAAAACGATAAAGAGCCAAGACCGAAAACTGTTCTGAAAGCAGATAACTCGCCGTATTGACCGTAGCCACTACTCCACAATCTCCCGTCGCCACCTCTCCCTGCAGCGTGAGCCGATGAGAAATATAACCATAGTCGATACTTGCATTCCAAAAGTTCTTGCCTTCGGGAGCAAAGCGCTTATAGAGTTGGGATTTATTGGGATGAAGCGGCAAGGTATAAGAATAACAGATGCCCGTAGCACCGATATGAAAGCCATTCTTAGTATAATGCAGATTACCGCCCAACAGAAAAGCGGAAGCGATGCCTTGCTTCTCGATTTCCTTCTCCGTGCGATGCATTCCTGTAGTTACAATCGTTGAAATAGAATCTTTCTTTACCGTAGCATCTATTTTGCGGTAAGATAGAAAGGCACTTACATCCAATCCCTTGCAAACATTCAGCGTGGCTGCAACTCCTTGCAGATAATTAGCAGCATATCTTGAAGAATGTGTGCGAATGGAAGTTCCCATGCGTCCCAATGACGAGAGCATGGAGAGTTTTCCGAAACCGAAATCATTATTTAATATCAGTCCCATACCCTCCCGAAGGCGATACTTACCCAAAGTCAGATTTTTCAACTTGCCCCATTTCCGTATCTGCAGATAATAGGAATAAAAATCATAACCCAAGTTGTTCTTACCACCAAAAAACGGCTCTCCCGCATCCTGCGAAGCCACAAATCCCATCTTTACATAGTCACTATAATGAAACTGATAACGCAACCAATGCTTATAAGGATAACCCCAATACCCATCCTTGTCTCCCTTTCGCTCATAAAGAGGAACCTTTACGGCAGCCACCATTTCATGCTTTCCATATTTTGCTATTTGGGAAAAAGAAGGGAAAGAACGCCTCTTCACTTCCCCGGCATAGACAAAACAACAAAGCAACTGCCGCTCATACCAACTGATACTTTCTATCATCGCCAGTTCACCCAGACTTTTCATCTCACCATATTGATAGATGTAGGCCTGGATATCCTCTATCTGTTGGGCAGAGAGGAAGGGAAATTGTTCCAGCTCTTCCTTGGTAGCGGTATTGAGATTGATCGGATTTTCAGCATATCCCTCCAAAATATCTTCATAGCTTTCCCAATTCATATCCTCATATTCCTCCTGTTCACTGAGTTGTTCGAGGTATTCCTGCCAAGATTGGGCATCACTTACCTGGATACTATTCACCAGAAACAGTACCACTAACATACACCTATAATATAATGTATTCCTATAATAGATTGCATTTCTCATTCGTTTTCGCCTATAATTTGTACTATATCGATTAGGATAGAAGATGTTGCAATAAAAGCATCACCCTTATCCTGCCGCAAAAATACAATATTTATCGCAAAACACCAAAAGTTTTTTAAACAAAACTATCATAACCGCAAAACAAAAAAGATAAAACAAACAGAAATGGGAAAGGAGAAATGAGAAATGGAAAAACAAAGAGACGTACGAGTGAAAGAAATCACCCATACGTCTCTTTTATTGGTATGCTGAGCTAATATAAAACTCTATGATAGTTTTTCAAAAAAATAAGATCAGTCTTCAAAAAACTAAAGAGCCTGGTTATATTAGTCTTTCAAATCACTTGCCTCTTTGATAATCTCAGCTGGCACTTCGCTGCAGCGCTCATAGCGGCAAACATCGTTAGCATCATCCTTGGCAGTCCAGATCATAGAACCGCTCTTATAAAGATTGCTCACGATATACTGCTGGTTCCAATCACCAACACCATTATCGTAGGTACCGCCAACAATATAACCCAAATATGGATCCTGCTTCACAAAGAAGGAACCGGTAGTATGAACTGCATACATACTGTTCATGTTGTCGTACATCTCCATAGTATTATCACGGCGATGGAAAACCACATAGCAATATGTGCCCTCAGGCATTGGCTGACCATTGTTCCAGGCAGTCATTTTCCATACTCCATCAAGATTAGCAGGAGTCACAGCTATCGGCTGCTCTGCAGGTTCATCATCATCGCTGCTGCAAGATACGAAACCCACAGAAAGGAGCATAACCACCAACAGGGTGAAGAGTTTGATTAAATGTTTCATATTCTTTAATTCTTTCTTTTCTTATGATTTATCATTACTGATTGCGATTCACTACGACCATAATCGTACGGTCACTCGGCTTGGCGTCCACACCCTCCAGAATAATCGGGAAAGTGAAATTCGGCTTCATCATCGGCGGGATTTTATCCACATCCAGCGTAATCACCAAGTCTGCCTCATCACCAGCAGGGATGATTTCCGGCTCTGTTTTCACTTGTGCATACTGTGGAAGCACCAGACTGCTGATCTTCAGCGGTTTCTTCCCGCTATTGCCACAGAGAATGCGAGCCTCAGCCTTCATACCAGCCGTCACCTCATTGAATGTTACCTTAGCCTGCTTCAGTCTCAGATCGCCCATCTTATACTTGAAACGATACCAGACATCCGCACTTGGAAGAACCATGCCCCTCAGTCCAATCTTTGTGACCGGTTCTCTGTCCGAATCCTTCAGATAGACAAAAGCGCGGGTGTCTATAGTGCCAGGATAACCATGGGGAGTAAACGTCAATTCTATCTTACAGCTATCACCTGGCTGTAGTCTCATCTGACTGACACTCGACTTGGTGCAACCGCAGGTGGTCTGAATACGGGATATTTCCAGCATCTTCCCACCCACGTTTCTACCGACGAACGAATAGGTTCGTGGCGCGTCATCCTCGGTCATCGTACCGGCATCGATGAGCTGCTGGTCAAACTTGAGCATTTGCGCCCAAGCCTGACTCATGCTCATCAGGCTGAGAGCGATGAAGATCATCGTGAATCTCTTTCCCATCTCAGTAATTATCTTTTAGATTACATCCAACCATTGTTGCTGGCATTCTTACGAACTATAATGCTCACAGTCTGCTGCTTGCCGCCAACTGATACTGTCAGAGTAGTACTTCCTACAGCAAGTCCCTTTACGGTGAGAGTAGTACCTTCTATCGTAGCAGAAGCCACATTGGCATCACCAACAGCACAGGTGTATCCACTCTCTACGCCTTCAAAGTAACTTGGCAGATTCAAGGTAGAAACCTTGTCGAGTGCTACATAGATATTAGGCAACTTCATATCAGAACTAAAATCCTTGTTCTTGACAAGATTCAAGAGCTGAGCTGCGTCAATCAGACCAGCGCCCATCTTACCGATATACTTAGACAGGTTGACGATTTCAGGAGAAGCACCCACTGTAGTATGGTTCATATAATAAATCTTGGTAGCACCATTACCATAATAGCCATCCAAGTCCTTGACAGCCTTCTTCATCAGACTCACGAAATCAGCAGCACGATAATGACGATGCTGCTTGACTGCGTATGCCAAACCGAGAGCAGCCACACCAGAAACATGAGGACAAGCCATGGAAGTTCCCTCCATATAACCATATGCAGGTTTACCATTCTGAATCAAAGTAGAGAGCACAGCACCCTTCTGTTCAGCAGTCTCTGCCCAATACTCATCCTCTTCCTCACCTATCTTGCCGTAATATTCCAAGTCACCACCAGGAGCACTCAAGGTAACGAGCGTACCATAGTCGGTATAGCAAGCTGGCGTATAGTCGGCAGCAACAGAAGCTACACATACACACTTGGAATAAGCACCAGGGAACGCAGGATTGCCTGCATACTCATTACCAGCAGCAAAAACAGGAATACCACCATCGATGACACCATTAGGAGAACCGGCATTATGGATGAAATAATCCAAAGCCTCCTTCTCCAAAGGATAAGTCTCAGCCCACTCCTTTTCGGTAGCAGGACCAGGAGTATAACCATTGATGATACTTGACTCAGAAGAGTTGTAACCCCAACTGCACTGGAGAATCACCGCACCATTGTCGGCTGCATATTTGATAGCTCTTGCCTCTCCTGCTAAAGTTACACTATTCTGACCAGAGAACACCTGGCATGACATAATCTTCACACCAGAATTAGGAGTACCATCACCACCAGCTACACCACAAACACCAATGCCGTTACCATTGACTGCGGCAATTGTACCTGCTACGTGAGTTCCATGACCTGAATCGTTGGCATCAGTCCAGGTAATATCGCCACTCTCGGTTACGAAGTTGTAGCCGTGAAGGTCGCCCTCATAACCATTACCATCGCCATCAGTCTTGGCTCCCTGAGTAGTCTCACCAGGGTTACACCACATATTGGCAGCCAGATCAGGGTGAGTGTACATCACGCCTTCATCAAGCACAGCTACGATAATGGAAGGATCACCTGTACAGGTTTTCCAAGCCTCTGCAGCATTGACATCACAGCCAGCTTTGGCACCAGCATGATTATCATTCAGGTTTTCGAAAGCATAATTACCTTCACCCAGGTTGTTATAGTGCCACTGGAAAGCGTAACCAGGGTCATTGGGTGTACCATCGGCTACAGCACGGGTAGCAGCCTTAGCCTTGAGTGCATTCTCATTCAGATAGATACGCTTGCTGTCAGTCTTGTAGGCACGCTTGATACGGCCATTGGTCTGCACCTTGGAAATCTCACCAAGCTGCTTCAATCGCTCTGCAGCAACCTTCAAATCAGTATTCTTGTCAAACTTCACGGTGTACCACAAGTGAAGACCAGCCTCGCGAGTACGAGCCTCTGTCTTTTCATCCACAGGGAACACACGCTTGAAGCTGTAGCTGCCCAGAATATCGAGCACCTCATCTGTAGAAGGAATACCCGAACGGGTACCTGCTACACCAGCACGCGTCATTGTGCTTTGTGCTTGGTCGAGAATATCGCTCATCTCAGGACTGAACTTAATCAACAATTCACCATTCTCAGCATCTGCAGGAATGACAACCTCGTTGGTCTTACCATCAGAAGAGTCGATGCCCGACAGGTTGTCTGCACAACCTGTCAAAGCCAAAGCGACCATTGCTATATAGAAAAACTTTTTCTTCATTGTTTGCTTCTATATTGTTAGAAATTATCTTTTCAAAGTTACGTTTCTCTTGTACTTGGCAAGCACGGAAGCCTCATCAACATCACCTGCAGCCACATAAGTACGATAATAGAGCGGATAAGCTACCCCTGGAACCTCCCATTTATTACCAGGGTCGCTGGTTCCGTAGAAGTAATCGAAACTGAAGCTATCCTCTGTCATATTAGAGAAACCAACGGCAGCGCCATCGCTGTTCTTTCCTTTAGACTGCTGGTTGAATACCATGATAGAAGGAGTCCATTCTACCAGATGTGGATGATAAAGAATCCACTTTGGCACCGCACCAGTCAGGAAGTTGAGGTTGAGTGACAACTGACGGCAGTTAGGCAATACACGTGGCACCTGAAGAGGATAAACATCCTCATAAACTACAGAACCATCCTTGTGCTTGCAGGTTACTGGATTATCCCAGCCAGAGAGCAACCATTTACAGGTATCACCTACCAGTTTGTCGAGATAATCAGCCTTATTGGTTGAGAAGTCTGCCCGGCTGTAGCGGGTAGCCTTGCCAGCAGCCTCCAAAGCTTCAGTCATCTCTTCATCTGTTGGAAGTTCACCCTCCAGGAAGCAGTATGACAACTCCAGGGAATTCAGTTTGTCCCATGTAAGGAGTTTCAGAAGAGCCTGACGATCGCTGGTACCTTTGCTAACCTTTCCATACATACCGATAGGGTAAGTATTATAGATGTAATCACTATTACTGTTCTTTTCCAATTTTGAAAGATCGATAGCTACATCTGTACGACGCTGAGCATAGAGGATGAGATTACGCAACTTAGGGAAGTTCTTCTCATTCACTACATTCGTAATGTCAGACAACTTATTGAAGTTGTTACTTACCAGATTGAGTGACTCCAAGGACTTACCCAACTTGATGAAGTTAGCTGGCAAGTGGGTCATACCATACGCCTGGATAGTCAGGTTCTTCAGATACTTCAATTCACAGATATCCTCACCAACCTCTACCTCACGAATCTGGTTGTTCTCATTGGCAGCCAGAGAGAAAGACTCCAGGTATTTCAGATTGCCAACTTCCTTAGGAAGAGACTCTCCACTCTTCAGGTTGAACATGCTGAACTTCACAGAGCGCACACGGCCCAAAGCCTCAGGATGGCTCTTTACGAAGGCATCAGTAGCCTCCCAAAGTGTCACGTTCGACCAGTTACGCATATTGTCGCTGGTATCGAAGGTAGCCATACAACCTAATTTCTGATTGATCATGATGATAGACAAAGAGTCTCCAGCACGATTATCCTCAATTTTCAAGGCTGCCTTCTGTCGAACTGTCAGGATGACATCATCGGTAGGATTACCATCTGCATCCACCAGTTTGTCTTCAGCTTTTACCGGTACTAAGTGAACCTTTGCTACACGAACAGCAGGAACAACATTCATCGCCCAGCGGAACTTGAATTTGACGCTACGAGGACGAGCCTTTCTATCAAGGACGATTCCTATATTGGTACCAGTCAGTTTATCCTCATCCTTGCTATTCAGGAGCCAGCCTTCACGTTCTTTCTCATTCTCTGCCTTCTCGGCATCAGTCATATCACCCTCGAAAGAATACTCTATCTTACCGATTTTGCATTCCACATTAGCAGAAATCAAACTCTCGAAAGCACGCTTATCGTATGATTCTGAATTTTCGATTTCTACAGTTGGTTCCTTGATGTCAATCTGCTTACCATAACCAAACTGTACCACGGAAACGGTGCGGCGCTGACCGTTATCGCCGATAAAGGCGATATCGGTAGTACGGCGTCCGTTCATCAGAGTAGAATCTGCTACCACAGTTGCAGTAGTAGAACCCACGCCATTGGCAGGAGTGAGCATCAGCCAAGGCTCATCCACGTTAGCCACCCAATTCTGTGAGGCAGCAATGGCAAGCTGTTCGCTACCGCCCTGAGTTCCTATTTCTATCTGCTCCTTGTCGATGGAGAGTCCGCCTGGGATATCTACATCATCGCTATCGCTGCAGGATGCGGTCATCAGACCAGCACCCAGAACGAGGAGCCATGTAAGTTTATTAATATATTTCATATTATCTTACTTTCTTTTCGTTTAATTTTCGAGATCCAAAGCATCGCAACCGCGGATGTCCTGATTCTTGTCGTAGAACAGCTTATACATACCTGCCTTGATATATGCGCAGACGCTGGTTACATCGATAGAGATGTTAGGGTTGTCAGCGATGTTCAGAATATAAAGGTGAGAAGTCAATGTTTCATCTACCTTGCGGATATCATTAGAACCTATCTGGAACTGAATCAGACTTGGACAGGTGGTGATACCTGTTGGCCAGGTACGCAGACAACGCTGTTTGGTCTGCTCATCACGCTGATGATTGATGGCAAATGCACGGAGTACGGCACTGTTCAATGGTTGGGTTGGCACCGTTGTGAAGCAGTTGTAACTCAAGTCCATATTGGTAATATATGGCAATGTAGTTGCACGGAAATCATCTGAGAGTGAAGTCAGTTTGTTGAATCGAAGGTCAATCACCTGAAGGAGATAAGCCTTCTTACCGCTGATAGAACCCTTAGGAATCGTACGCAACTCGTTACCGCTCAAATCAATGGTTGTGATTGGAGAACCTGCTGTAAACAACTCAGAAGGGAACTTCTTTATCTTATTGTTTGACAGACTGACTGAAGCTGCATTAATACCCTTATAGGTACCATGACTTGTATCTACACCAGTAATCTCATTGTAAGAGAAATCCACAGAACCCATCTCACGAACCGAACTTGCATCGAAGATATTAGGAATCTTCTTCAACTTGTTATGAGCGAAAGTCAGACTTTCCACATCATCTGTAAAGGCACAGAGATTAGCAGGAATCTCTTCAATCTGGTTGTTGTTCAGATAGAGAGAAGAGAGAGCTACCTCAGAACCAAACGGATGTACCTTCTTGATATTATTGTAAGCCAGGTCGAGCAAACCGAGATTTACCATCTTTCTCAATGCAGAATACTCAGGGAACTCCTCCAGGTTATTGTAACTCATATAGAGAATCTGGAGAGTCTTACCTGTCTTCTCCTCAGCTAAGCGAGTCCAATCATTTCTCAACTGATTAGCAGAGATGCCCTTGCATCGAGCCAAGTTCATCGCCTGCAAATTAGGGAGATTATAGTAGAAGTCTGGAATTCGACTGATCTTTGGACAGTTGTAAAGCTCGATATCGGTAAGGTTGGTCATGTTGTCCCAATCCTCTTCCTTGAACTCCTGAGCAAATTTACCATAAACGGCATCGTCTGCATTGTAGAACTTCGCACAAACCTCGTCGGATGTGATAGAAGAGTTACCGATATAGAACTGCTGCAACTTAGTCAGGCGATAGATGGCCTTAGATACACCTGTAATCTTGTTGGTCAATGTACCGATCTGAGCATCCTTCAGGTTGATACGGCCATCCTTCTTGATTCTGTTCTTAGGAGCTACCTTAGGGTCTGAGTTGTAGCTTTCTACAATCATATCCGACATATTGGCACGTGGGTCATACTTCAAGAACTTGGTCTCATAGTCATGACGCATAGTGCTCTTCTTGGCTGCATTCAGACTGTTGGCATCGTAATTATTGAAGATGTTGGCACCAATCTTCTCATCATGAGAACCAAGGTTGAGTACCTGAAGTTCTGTGAGCTGTCCGATAGCATCTGGCACGATACCCTTGGCACCGAAACCAGCGATGACGAGACCGATGACACGACCATTACTGTTGAGTGTGACACCAGGTTGGTCGCCCCACATATCGAGTTCCTTATTGAAGTTCCAGTTAGCACCCTTGAAAGTAGCATCGCCATAGAAGCTCCACTCCTTACCCTGGAGAGATTCCCAGATAGCCTTCAGAGCCTCATAATCCTTGATGTATTCCTTGGTCTTAGAGAGCAGGATAGGCACCTGAGCCTTATCATTCAGTTGATTATCCTCTACGATAAACGCCTCACCCTTTACAGGCTGGGTTTCGTACTTGGTCTTCACCGCACCAGTCTGACCGTAAGTAGTATAAGAAGTAACCTGGTAAGTACCAGCAGGAAGCCATACAGTAGAATCACAGTAGGCAGTACCCACCTCCATATACTTATCGTTTTCATCATCAGGATTCTGATGCTCCTCACTTGCCTCCTTGTATTTCACCTTAACGCCAGGGAAAGTGAAAGTCTCACGGGTAAAGAGGTTGGTTACGCTGATATCAATCAATCGGATATTAGAGAAGAGATACTCGGTATTACCGGCACGGGTCTTCTCCCATTCCTTGACAAGATTGAACTTCACCTTACCGCGCTCCACAGTCTCCACCATGAGGTTCTGTACTTCCAGACCGCCACCAACAACGGTGAAGGTCTCGCCGGCAGAAGAAGCCAACAACTCCTCATCTACAGCATCATAGAGATAGAAACCGATGACGGTGTAGGTACCAGAGGCAAGTTGCAGTTTTTCACTTCTCAGACCATACTCTGCATTCTCTGAATTATAAGAATTGAGCACCAAAGTCTGAGATACAGTCGTACCATTGTGCTCCATGACCACCTTGATTTTCTTGGCATCATCCAATTTCTCAAGTTTGTCAAGGGCAGCAGCACGGGTAGCTCTTGTAGAAACCTTCTTGCTGAGTTTGAACTGCACATATCCGTATGTACCGTCCCAGCCCTCGGTTTCATCATCAGAGCAACTTGTTGCTGCAAAGGTCAGGAGAGAGACCAAGAGCAACAAGAGTGCCTTTGAAAATATTTTCATTCTGTTCATTACTTTCTCTTGCTTCTAAATCCCATATTATTGATAATGACTACTCGCTGGCATACTCTCTGCATGTCGTTGAAACCAGCAAGGATAGGATAAGTGAGCTTATCGGCATTCAAGCCAACATAGATACCCTTATCGTCCTGTCCTACCTCGTAGTTTTTAACATCAACAGGGTTTCCTGTACCGTCGTAAATGACTACGTCTGCTCCAGCTGTAGGATCCCATCCGTCAATCTGAGGATAAATGGCTACATAACCACCATAAACTGTTGATTCAAATACTTCTTTACCAGTATAACTGAAGATGCCCTCAGCATATGACTTAAAGTCATCATTGGTTGTCAAGGCACAATCTACATTCATACCCATGCTGGTAACAATAGGAGCAGTAACCTCAGAATCACCCTTCTTTTCTTCCTTCTGTACAACATCCATCAGGAAGTAACGGTCGTAATCGCTCTTCACTGTCATGAAGTCTTCCTCCAGCATTCCGTCGAGTCCATTCTCTAGACTCTCGAATACGCTCTGTGGCAATGCATAGACCAGGAACTCACGGCTTCCGCTGCTCAAGGCATCAATAGTGAGCTTAACGTCACCCTTCTCACCCTGCAACTTCACAGCGCCGGATGTTTCCTCGCGCAGACCATCTTCCTTTTTATCGAAGACTACCAGCTGGTAATCATCATTTAATGTGTTGAGTTGGAATGGAACGAAGTTGTGGAAAGTGAAAACATTGGTAGCATCACCATTAAGACTTGAACCATTCTGTGTGAATACCTTACCATCCATAGAAACATTCCATACAGCCCACTGTGATGAAGTAGGATAAGTAATATCCATCGTATGAGTGGTCATACCATTATAGACAACAGGTACGGTCACAGCAGCCTTACCATCCTCAGAAGCAAAAGTAATGGTGTAGTTAGCCTCCTTGGCAATGGCATACTTAGCATTCAAGCCCTGACCCTCTTTGAAGGCAGCACCACCTACAACTTCATTATTTGGGGTACCTACCAGGAAACCGCCTTCCAACTCTACCCAAGCAGGAGTGTTGGTCACAGCAAAACGATAGGTTGACTTAACAGTAAACTTGTTGTAGATAGGCTGACCTGCAACATTCTTGTAACCTACAATAATACCGGTCTCAGTAATATCGTGGCCCAACGCATCATAAACCTTGAGATCATAGCCCTCAGCAGAACGCTGAATCTCAGCAATAGTCACTTCCTGACCGCCCATCTTCAAGTTCAACTGAGCTACGCTCATATCCTTGCTGGCATCATCGTCAGTAATAGTTACCTGGATAGTCTGCTTACCAGCAGCACCATTGAGCACGAAACCAGGCTTTACAGCAGCCTTCGCCTCTTCCTGATTCTCATTCTGAGCCTCTACCTTAGAGATCTTACACCAGATCTGATTAGAAGAAAGACTCCAGTTCTGGTTGGCATCGAAAGAAAACTCTTTCACATCGCCAGCAGCACCTGCGATAGTCTGTACCTGTGGAAATACAGGATTTACGGCATCGTCGTCGCTGGAACAAGCGGTGAACAAGGTCACTGAAACCAGCGCCACAAGTACGAGCCAATATCTTGAAATTAACTTTTTCATATTGTTATTCTGTTATTATTTTCTTGAATATATCTGCGTTATATAAGCACCCGAAAGGCTTAATAACCTTGTTCTTTGAGTCTCTCTGCCTCTGCATCGCTTATCCACTCAAACATGGTGATGAAGGTTCCTACATTACCAAATGATGTACCGTCCTTCTTATCGACACTCATGTTGACATACTGCAATACATAGTTCTGGCAGGTATTATAATAAGAGGTATAGAGAGAAGGCTGGCTGATGCGCAACTTGCCATCTCCATAGATAGTTCCGAACGCCTCACCGGTCTCACCGGCTATCTGGTCGTCCATCTCTACCTTTGGCTCCAGAAGGTTGCCAGTCTTAAACTTCAACTTCAGGTCATATCCCTTATAATATACATCCTTCAGGAGTACCGTATTTTCCTCACCTTCGACCACCTCAGTCTTGATCAGACGGTTGGTTACGTTGTTCAGATACTGACTGTAGAAAGTAGAAGTAACCATACACCAACCAGAGAAATTGTGGATATCGAAAGGACAAGCCTTCTGCATCACCACGTGAGTATAGTCTTTGTAGAGTTCAGTCCAGTTGTACTTCTCAGGAATCACCAGTTTCAGCGTGAAACCTAAGGAGTCCGTCTTTCCGATATTATCATAGATACCCTGAACCTGCACATTTCCTACCATCTCGCCTGCCTTGATAGTGACAGTATTGTTGAGCACACGATAATGCTTACCCTCAATGGCATTGCTCTCTTTGTCAACAACTTCCACACCGAAGGTGCGGTCGTAGTCAGCTTTTTCGGTTGCTGATACAGGAACATTGAAGATTTCATTGTTTTCCTGTACAGGATACTGATAGAGCGTATCAGAGAACATGATATGACTCGGACCAGAATAGGTAGTAAAATCCTGCGAACAGCTCGCAAGAGCGATGAGTACAGCTACTGCTGCCAAACATCTCATCATTATTTTCTTCATGATCGTCTCTTTATTAATAATCCGTTATTTATTACTTTCATTAGGCTCTATCTCTGAACCTGGTGCTTCCAGCTCATGCTGTGGAATTGGCCAGACAAAGAGTGGATCATCCTTCTCTACCTTCAAGCTGCTCTGTACGAAGTTGGCAGCAGGCTGATCAGAAGCCTTACGCTCGAATCCCTTGTGCCAGCGCTTGAGGTCGTTCAGACGGAAACCTTCCATATAGAGTTCCTTCACACGCTCTGCCTCGATAATCTTCATGGCATTGCTCTCGCTCAAGGATGTGTTACCACCGTATGATGAGTAACGGGCTGTACGCAAGGTAGAGATGTCCTTACCTGCCTTGCCATATTCACCCTTCATGGCATAAGCCTCTGCACGGATCAGATACTGCTCTGAGAGACGGAATACCATTGGCTGGTGAACATGCAGGATGTCACTGTTCAGGAATTCTGCATCACCAAAATACTTGCTCAGCAAAGGCCACTGCAATCCGTGCTCATAACCTGTCACACGGGTGGTGAAGATGGCTGCAGGACGAAGGTCGTTGCTGTCGTATGAATTGATAACCCAAGTCTCTGGCACATAGTCAGGACGATAAGTTACATAGTTGTAGTTATCAAAGATAGTACCCAAGGCACCACCATAACTGTTTACTGTAAAACCAACCTTCCAGATAGCCTCACGGGAATCACCATAAGTCCAGATGTACTTATAGTCGTTCACCTGACTGGAATAAGTATTAGAAGACGCCTTCTCCAATGTATAATATTTGCTGCCGATAACCTTAGAAGCATACTTGATGGCATCATCCCAGCGATGCATATATAAGGATACGCGCGCACGCAAGGCATGGCAAGTATATTCATTGAAGTAAATCTCGTTGTAGAGACTTCCAGTAAAGTCATCTTCCAACTTCAGATACTCTGTAGCCTTATCAAGGTCTCTTAATACGAACTCGTATGAAGCCTTCAAGCTGGCACGCTTCTGTGGCTCATTGCCGTAATAATGCTCAGTGAGTACCACACCCAGGTCTTTCTCTGCCTGCTCATCATTATCATAAGCCTTGCAGAACATCTTGATCAACTCAGAATAAGCCAAGGCACGAGCGAAGTAAGCCTCACCCTGATACTGCTCCAACCTGTCCAGTTCTGTATCACTGGTGGTATTGAGCTTCACTTTCTCTACATTGTCAAGCAGGAAGTTGGCACTATTGATAACACCATAAAGGGCACCATATACAGACTCGATGTCGGTATTGGTAGGCTTGATATCCTTCCAGCGATAGATATCGCCATAGGTATTGGAGTAGCCCTTCACACAATACACGAAGTCTGTCTGCAAGTCTGGCAAGAGTGTCAACTTGCCCGAGTACAATGCGCTGCTCTTAAAACTGTCATAGATTCCATAGACCAGCTTATCTACATCATCCACTGTATTGATAGCCTCATCCATGCGGATAGAATCCTCAGGATACTTGTCAAGACAGGAAGAAAAAGACAAGGTCAGGACAGCTGACAGTATATATGTCTTAATATGTTTAATCTTCATTATTATTATCTCCTTTCTTTGTTTAGAATGACAGTTCTACACCAAGCGTAAACTGGCGTGATGCTGGATACTGCGCCTGATAAACATTGGATGAAACCTCTGGGTCAAGACCATTGAAGCCTGTGATGGTGAAGAGGTTCTGTGCCTGAGCATAGACTCTTACCAAAGAGAAGAACTTGGTCTTGCTCAACAGACTCTGTGGCAAAGAGTATGACAAACTGAGGTTCTTCATACGCAAGAAAGAAGCGTTCTCTAAGTAACGGTCATCCAACTGGTTAACCTCACCCCAGCGAGGGATGTCGGTAATATCACCTGGATTTTTCCAGCGGTCATACAACAAGCGGTTAGACTGGTTGTAAGCTGTACCGAAGGTTACACCACTCTCCTCGAAGAAACGGTCGTTATTGATAACATAACGTGTACCGATCCAGCTGAACTGAGCAGACAACTGCAAGCCCTTCCAGCGCAAGCTGGTACCGAAACCACCCATCCAAGGCGCATCGTAGGTCTTGCCCATCATCACCTTGTCGCTCTCACGGAACTCGTTGGTCACGTTACCATCCTTGTCATACCAGAGCTGTTCACCATTCGCAGGGTTCACACCTGCATAACGGTTCAGGAAGAACTCGCTTACTGAGTGACCTACTACATATTTCAAACCGGTGGTTGAGTTTACATACTCGGTTACACCGTTATAGAGTTCCTTCAATCGGTTCTGATTGTAAGATACGTTGGCACTTACATTCCAGGTAAAGTCCTTGGTGCGGATTACATCACCGTCAGCACTCAACTCGATACCCTTGTTAGCCATCACACCCACGTTCTTCCAGCGATAACCCTCACCTGTTACGGTGTAAGACTCTGGCACACGCATCAACATGTTGGAAGTGCGCTTGTAATAAGCCTCAAAACTGAAGTTGATACGGTCGAAGAAACCAAGACGCAAAGCAAAGTTGCTTGCCCAAGTGGACTCCCAACCCAATTCCTCATTACCACTCTGTGAAGGATAGAGACCAGCTGTATCGTCATAGTTGGCGTCACCGCTCACCAATGCGAGATGATAATAATTAGGAATCTCTGAGTTACCGGAAGTACCTGTGCTGACTGCCAACTGTGCGTTGCTCAGCCAGTTATACTTCTTGAGCCATTCTGTCTGCTTCACATTCCACATGAAACCTACAGACCAGAAAGTACCCCAGCGATGATCCTTACCAAATCGGGAAGAAGCATCGGTACGGAGAGAGAAGTCTGCATAATAAAGTTCCTTATAGTTGTACTCGCCACGCATGAAGAATGACAAGTAAGAATAATCTGAAGAAGAGTCAGACCAGCGGCTGGCACGTGTACCAGACGAAATATTGGTCAGCAAGTCATTATTCTGTCCTCTGGAATAAACATTGAATCCCTCTGAATGATAATCGACAGCCTCCTGACCCAGCATCACGTTGAAAGAATGGATATCTTTCAGGGTGAAACGATAGTTGGCTGTTGTAGTCTCAGTCAAATTGAGCATATCGCTGCTCTGGCGAGCCGCAAGACCCTGTCCGTTATTAGAAGAGAGACTTGGGAAAGACTGCATGAATGCGGTAGAGTGAGAGAAATCTGCACCAAACTGAGTGCGGATAGTCAAATTCTCAATAGGATAAATCTCTGCATACATAGTAGAGAGAATCTTATACTTCTTGTTCTTGATAGGATTCTTTGCCATATATACGATAGGGTTCTCGCTCGTACCAGCCCAGTTGCCTGCTGCAAGAGAAGCAAGACTGCCATCCTTTGCGTATGGATTCCAATATGGAAGCATGAAGCGGCAAGCTGAAATTGGGGTAACGGTGTTATAAGAACCATCGTCTGCCTGCTGGGCCTCCTCGTAAGCTGCCATGGTGTTGGTACCAATCTTCAACCAGTTGCTCGCCTTCACATCTGCATTGGTACGGATGTTGTAACGGCGGAAGGTTGAATTCTGCGCAATACCATCCTGATCATAGAAACCACCAGAAACATAGTAGTTCAAACGGTCAGTAGCACGATTCACGGAAAGTTCATAGCTCTGCAAAGGAGCCGCATCATTGAACACCTCATCAAGCCAGTTGACATTTACCTTAGAGAGGAGATTGTAATCCTTACCAGCGTCCAGTCCTACTTCTTTCTCAAACTGGATACGCTCATCGGTATTCATCATAGACCAGTTGGTCTGCGCCAACTGTGAGAAACCATACTGAGCACGGAGGGTAACCTTTGCCTTATCCATAGAAAGACCACGCTTAGATGTGATTACAACCACACCATTAGCAGCACGGGCACCATAGATAGAAGTAGAAGAAGCATCTTTCAATACAGAAATACTTTCGATGTCATTAGGACTCAAAGTATTGAAATCAGAACTGGAAATTGGCACACCATCCAGGATAAAAAGTGGTGACTTACCAGAGTTGATAGAGTTTGTACCACGGATCTGGAAGGTAGCAGCCTTGCTTGGTTCACCAGAAGAGCTGATGACCTGCAAACCAGTACTCTGTCCTTGCAAAGCCTGGTCGAAGCTTGCCGCAGGGACATTTTCAATTTTTTCAGCTTTCACAGCAGACACGGAACCCGCAATGGTTCCTTTCTTACGAACACCATACGCCACAACCACGACTTCATCCATCACTTTGGAATCAGAAGTAAGCGTAATGTTCAGCGTTTTCGTCTGTGCATTGACAGGATGTTTCTGAGTCACCATACCGATGTATGAAATCACCAGCGTAGCCTTAGAAGCGTCCTTCACCTCGATGGTATAGTTTCCGTCAACATCGGTCACTACACCATTCGTTGTACCCTCTTGAAGGATGGTTGCACCAATCAGCGGTTCATTGTCATCAGCAGACATAACCGTTCCCTTGACGCTAAAGGTTTGCGCCAAGGTTGTTTGGACAGTCAACACAATCAGAGAGACAAGCAATAGGGAAATTCTTCTCATTCTTGTTTGTTTCAATTGTTGTTTATAAATTATTAATAATTATTTTTTTCTCGTTGGAATAAACGGTTGCATATATTAAATATGTTGCACGCCAGACAAACCCACCGTTCTCTCACCTGATACAATTTTTCACAAATAACAAACATAAGTATAGCTATTTGATTAAAAGCGGTGCAAAATTACTAATAATTTCTCACTTATTACAAGTTATTGCTTTAAAAATTATTATTTTAACAATAAAAAGGCTAACATTTCCCGCATTTCAGGGCATCTGAGCCGTATTTTGAAGTATTTCAATCCACTTTTTCATAAAAAAGACGAAAAAAATATCTGCATACAAATTATTTGTGTAACTTTGCCATCTGATTGATTTAGAGACTAAAATGAGAAAAAATTTAGAGACTAAAATGAGGACAGAAAGATGAAATACAAAATACTTTTTTTGATATGCCTGATGTTAGGTACGACTCTGAGAATGGCTGCACAGGATGATGAGACCCATCCGGAAAACAGGGATGTGGATATGGACAGCCCTACCTTCGAGCCGATGGTGAAAGTCGGCAAAGTATTGCAGGGAAAGGACAGCATACAATATGTGGAGGTCAACAATGTCTATGTATATCCCGAACCGGTATTCAAGAATGCCAAGCAGCGTATGGCTTACAACCGACTGGTATATAATGTAAAAAAGGTGCTGCCTATTGCTAAAGAGGTAAGAAAGATTATCAGCGAAACCGGTGAATATCTGGAGACTCTGCCTAACAAGAGAGCAAAGGATGCACATATGAAACTGGTAGAGAAAGGTATCAAGGAGGAATACACGCCAAGAATGAAAAAACTGACATACGCACAGGGTAAACTCTGCATCAAGTTAGTTTACCGCGAATGCAATTCTTCCTCTTACCAACTGATACAGGCTTTCCTGGGTCCAGTGAGAGCTGGCTTCTATCAGGCCTTCGCTTGGGCTTTCGGTGCGAGCCTTACCAAGAAGTATGATCCGAACGGAGTAGATAGATTAACAGAGAGAGTGGTAAGACAAGTTGAGTCTGGGCAGATATAATTTCCGTTCAAAGACGTTGAACCGCGGTTCAAAGACGTTGAATGTCGGTTCAAAGACGTTGAACGGACATTCAACGACTATGAACGGAGATTTCAACAGGGCTAAAAAAGAAGTGTTCCCAAAGAAAGCAACAACTTTCCTTAGGAACACTTCCTTTTATACCCAAATGCGGTGCCTATCTATTCCTCTGTATAAAGCACCTGAATCATCGTCTGACCCACAGCCTTCAGAACATTTTTATCCAAATGAGCCATATCATCACTTACCGTATGCCAGGTAGGACCAAAACTGCTCTGCTGGCAGTCAGGATAATAGGCTATCACATCAATCGTAGGAATCTTCGCCTTTTCATTTACCGGGATATGATCATCTGTTATCATACCGCCATCACTCTTAGGGAAGAAACTGCCATAACCTGCCTGACGGGCTGCTGCCCAAACCTTCTTGACAATGGCAGAAGCATACTGCATAGACATTCCCTCACGATAGAACTTGGCACCCTGTCCACCTACCATGTCGAGAAGGATTCCATAACGAGGGGAATAACCGTCTGGCTTATTCTCACTCCAATACTGAGCGCCCAAAGCCCAGGTATCTCCACTATCCTGAACATCAGCCCATTGAGGAGTTCCCCAATCCTCTGTATCGAAACATACAAAATCTACTCCGATAGCAGGATTCAACTTTTTGTCAGCCTGCAACTGGCGGGCAATTTCCAGCATGACTGCCACACCACTTGCACCATCATTGGCTGCCATCACAGGCTTGCGCCAGTTGGTACTGTCGGGATCATTATCTGCCCAAGGACGACTGTCCCAATGGGCACAGAGCAGGATACGGGTGGTAGCCTTCGGATTGTAATGAGCGATGATATTGGTATTCTTCAATATCGTGCCATCATATCCCTTGAGGTCTGCTTTCTGCTCCTCTACCTCACATCCGAACTGCTTGAACTTCCTTACAATCCATTCGCCACAAAGATCGTGCGCCTCGCTATTCATCGTGCGAGGACCGAAGTCGCATTGAGCCTGACAATAAGCAAAGGCTGAATCCGCATTGAAAGCTGGACCTACTGGATTCAGTTTCTCTGCTTCTTCCACTTCCTGTGCCTCAGGCGAACTTGTGCCATGAGTAGATTTGTAAGTATATGCACCTGCCACAATAGCCGCAGCAGCCACAACACCCAATATGATTTTCATTTTCTTCGTCATCTTGTTTATTTTGAACTTTCAGATTTGAACTTTATGATTATCTTTTCTCTATAGAAATACCTTTCAACTCACCGGTAATATTTGAATTCTTCACTTACCTAACAGCCTGTACCTGCGCCATTACTCTGAGCCAGTTGCCACCCCATATCTTGGCGATATCCTGTTCGCTATACCTGCGACGGAGCAACTGGATGGTAAAGTTGATGAGTTCAGAAGAGTCGGCTAATCCGCGGATTCCGCCATCACCATCAAAATCTGTACCAAGACCCACATAATCGATACCCATGATGTCGATAGCATGTTCCAGATGGGCAATAGCATCCATGATGTCAGCCTCACCCTCTTTGCGAAGGAAACCATGATAAAGTGTGGTATGGGCTACACCTCCTCTGGCAGCAAGCGCACGCATCTGGTCGTCGGTCAGATTGCGAGGCACATCACAGAGCGCCTTACTGCTACTATGACTGCAGACGATAGGCGTCTTGCTGATTTCCAAAGCATCATAGAAGCTCTTCTCGCCAGCATGACTCAAATCTACCATGATGCCCAGGCGGTTCATCTCCTGGATGACCTTCTCGCCAAAACTGCTCACACCATTGTGAGTATTGCAGCCACGGGCACTATCGCAAATATCATTATCCCCATTATGGCAGAGCGTAATATAGACGATGCCACGCTGGGCAAAATGCTTCACGTTGGCAAGGTCGTGTCCAATCGCCAGTCCGTTCTCTATACCGAGCATGATACTCTTTCTTCCCTTCCGCTTGTCGCTATAGAGGTCGGCAGGCGTACGGGCGATACTCAGGTAATTGCTGTTCTTGCTCACAATAGCCTCTATCTTGTCAAAGATCAGGTCGGCATACTGGGTAGGACCAGCCACATCAAAATCTACCTTGCTGCTGAAGGTCTCACCCAACTTAGGCTGCGGCAGGTAAGCCACCATCGTCGTTGCATCCTGATGACCGTCGGTCATTTTATGCAAATCTACCAGAATACGGGAGTCGCGATGGTCGAAACAGATACCCTGCGGGAAGAACATCGGCGTATCGCAATGTGTATCAAGAATAAGGATGCGCTGATGCAACTGCTTTGCCTGATAAAACTCGGCAGCCTGAGCAGTAAGCCATTGGAATATCTTCAGTCCGTCTTTCTCCAACCATTCCGGATGCCATTGCACACCGAGGATAGACTTGTACTCGCTACTTTCCACAGCCTCTATGATGCCATCAGTAGATTTGGCGATGCAGCGCAGTTTATTTCCCGGCACACTCACAGCCTGATGATGGAAGGAGTTGACAAAAATCTTCTCACTATTATATATATTAAATAAGGTGGAATCCTTCACTATCTGCACACTATGGGTAGGTTCCTCACGCTCTGCATCCTGCGAATGCTTCACTCCCTGTCTGATGTCCTGCTCCACCTTTCCCCCTAAAGCTATAGCCAAAGTCTGAATGCCACGACAGATACCCAACATCGGAATCTGCCGATTATAAGCCAGGCGAACCAGGAGGAACTCAGCAAGATCACGCTCCCGATTGATATGATGGAGCTTAGGAGAAGGCTCCTCACCCATCCAGAGAGGGTTGTGGTCGCCGCCACCAGTAAGAATCAATCCGTCCAAATGCTGGAGCGTATTGACGATAACATCTGTATCAGCAACAGGAGGAATGATAACAGGAGTACCGCCCGCAGCTATCACTTGTTTATAATATCGGTCACGAAGCGTAGCATCTATGCCCTCGTAGTTGGCAGTAATACCAATTACCGGCTGATGAGGAGCCTCGGGAAAAACAGAATATACACCTTGCAAGTGTGAATCCAAATCAAATGTTTCCATCTACTTATTTACATAAAAAAAGGATGTTTCACAAAGGAACCACTCACGACCGACTTAAGTCTTAACCTATGCCTCTCCCCGGTCATAAGTTGCAACACCCATGTGAAACAACCTTACCATTTATATTTACGTTGAATACTTATTCTTCTTCCAAAATAACAGGAATTTCTCGCTTGATACTCTGCTCAAGAGAAATCAGGGTCTCCGTAGAAACCACACCTGGAATAGCCTGCAACTTATTGTTGAGCAAATCCATCAGCTGCTCATTGTCGCGCGCATAAAGTTTAAGAAGCATGGTGTAAGAACCAGTAGTAAAGTGGCACTCCACAATTTCCGGTATATTCTGAAGGCGTTCTACCACCTTCTTATACATATTACCACGTTCCAGATTCAGACCCACGTATGTACAGGTAGAATATCCCAAACTCTTAGGGTTTACGTCGAATCCACTACCCGTGATAAATCCTGCCTCCATCAAATGCTGCACACGCTGGTGGATAGCTGCACGGGATACGCCACACTCTGCCGCAACATCCTTGAAAGGAATGCGGGCGTTCTTAGACAAGATACCCAATATCTTTCTGTCAAGATTGTCTATTTTCTCCATTTCTGTTGTTTTATGTTATTGTATCTTTGATGGTATCATCTTATACCAGATAGCAAAATTAGGAAAAACTATTGATATAAACAACAAAAAGCACGATTATTTTGCAATTTTCGTGCTTTTTGATAGTATTTATACGGATTTTAACAGAAAAATCGCTTTTATGGCATAGAAATTATAGACAATAAAAGCGTTCCACCAGTTTTTTACGATACAGGCGTCCCACTTTGACATAGCTTATGCCATCAAACGGCGGATAGAAGTGGCAAACATTATCGACCACCTCTATCAGATAATTCATATTGATAATAAATTTCTGGTTTACTTGCATAAATTGCTTGTCCACTCCCAACAGGTCATTACTCTTGATGGTCCGCTTCAGGCGAACAGGCGCCTTGCTACCAGCCACCACAGCCTCCCAACAACGCACTTCATGATTATACTGGAAGAGAACGATGTCACGCTTGTCCACCAGTTTGAAGTCTATAGTATTTGTATAGAGGAGAAACTTACCATTGTCCGACACTATTTCTTCCTGATCCCGTCCATCTGATTGCAGGGTTGGCAAAAGGGGCTGTTCGGTTAGTCGCTGCATGATGATGTCCAATTCCTTGTCATCGATAGGTTTCAATAGCACGTCAAAGGCTTTCTTCCTGAAAGCTGGCAACACAAACTCATCGTAAGCAGTATACATCACTACTCTACTGCGACCATAAGTAAAAGAATCGACTCGTTCCAGGAAATCTATTCCCGAAATGTCTGGCAACTGCACGTCGAGAAAGAGCAAGTCTGGTTGAAACTCACTCACGCTCGCCAGCCCATCTAATCCAGAGTGCTCTATGGCGACCACTTCTATCTCAGGGTATCTGCCCAACTTTTCTTTCAGATTTTCGGCAGCCTGCTTATTGTCATCTATAATGATTGTCTTCATCTTGCGGTTCTTCTGTCAAATAAAAAGTTTGATATTATCAGGAATAACTATCGTAGCAACGCATCCTACGTTTTTTCCGCACTCTTGCTCATTACTGAGCGAGAAGGTCATTTTGCTTTTGTTTCGCTCGTTGACAATGGCTATGGTTTGGGTGATAACACTCAGTCCTGTACGCTTCTTTCCTACGCTACGGATATCAAATCCAGGACCATTGTCCTTGACCTTGATGCTGGTTGCTTTTTCTTTCTTGTCTATCTCGATGTGAATAGACTTATGACCATCCCATCCCTTCAGCCCATGCACGAAGGCATTCTCCACAAGTATCTGAACGAACATGGAAGGAATGCGCACCCTATCGGCATCCACCGCTTTGGCCTGGTCGATGCGGAACTCGAAGTCATCGCCCACCATTTGTTTCTCCACATGGACGTAC
This sequence comes from Prevotella sp. AM42-24, assembly GCF_003461825.1. NCBI lineage: Bacteria > Pseudomonadati > Bacteroidota > Bacteroidia > Bacteroidales > Prevotellaceae > Prevotella > Prevotella sp. AM42-24. The sequence continues at coordinate 118,190 of NZ_QTXV01000003.1, forward strand.
CGCTCCACAAAATCCAACTCTTCTCGTAACGTCACATCCAGGCGGCACGACAAGTCAAGGTTCGCCCTTATCAATTTTGTCAAGTCGAGCAATTCATTGGCATCCTGCTCATTCGACTTCAATATTTTACCATTGAGGACGTTAAATACAAAGTGTGGGGAGATACGGTTGCGCACACTTGCTAACCTCAGTTGCATGATGCGCATCTTATCTTGTGCATATTGCTTGCGAGAGCGCATGAAAAGAAGGGCAAACATCAGAATGATGACCACGACCAGCAACACAGCGGCCACCGTGATGGTGTTGGCACTTTGGACAACTGCATTTTTATGCTCCATTTCCAGTCTATGGTGTAAACGAATGGTATCTTGCGCAAAACGGTTCATGATTTCAGAGGCACGCATATTAAGTCGGTTATGTGCCAGAGAATCATCCATTTGTGCATCCGACCTAAGATTTTCATACGCTCCCCGATAGTCGCCTATTGACTCATAATACTTGCGAAGATAACGATTGCGAATTTGGCGAAGATTGAACTCCATATTGTCCAGTTTCTTCTCATGTTGCAATATATCTTTTACCTTTGCCATGTTTCCTCGTTTCACAGCTTGTCCGATACGGATGGAGTTGACATAGTAAATTGCCACATCGTTGCCATTCTTGGCAAACCATGGCTCTATCTCTTCGAGGCATTTTTCCGACCTAACAACATCGCCCAGATTGAGATACACATCTGCGAGGTTGAGCTTGCAGAGATACATGTCGAAGGTTTCCGTTTTATGGTGCTTTTCCAGAAAAGCCTTCAAGGTTAAAAACTTCTGGAGGGAAGCTTTGTAGTTCCTGGTATAATAATAGTAATTGCCATAATTATTTAGATAATAAGCCTGCATGCTCACCGACATCAGAGAGAAATACTTCTCTGTTTGTTGATAATATTTCAACGAAGTATCGAAATCGTTGAGTTGCAGATAAATGGTGGCAAGTCCTAGGTAGAGAGTAATGTTTTCCTGGGATGGCAACTTGAGCGAGTCAACAAGGAACAGGGCACGTCGATACCATGCCGCCGCCTCCGGCAACTGACTCTTGAAGATGTAAGCATCACCAAGATTGGCACAAACTTTAGGCAACTGATCTTTAGCATCGCTGTTGGCCAACAAGACGGTGGCCTCTTTGTAGAGCCTTATAACCTCATCGGGGTTCTGACGGAAATTATGCAGACCCACCGCTTTTAGATTATAGGCGAAAGCCAGAAGTGAATTGCGACGTGGCGACGAAGGTTGCCTATTGGCAAAAGCGATGGTATTGGCCACAATAGGAACAGAAGAATCGGGAGTGGTGGAAAGTTCATATACTTTTGCCTTTCTGATATAATATTCGTAATAAGCCAGACTGTCTTGAGCCGATTTCATGCCTTTCTCTATCATGCGAAAGGCATGGGGCGATAAGGCCTCCACCGAATCATCGATGCAGGATAAGGCTTTTAGTTCCTCTTCCGTTTTTTGGGTGTTCGACGGACGCTGACAAGCTACTATCAATCCAACTAACAGACAAAACAAAATCAAGTTCTTCTTCATATTTCACTATAGCTAATACTCACAACTGCAAAAATAAGCATTTTGCCACAAATATGCAATTTTCCCTTGCCCAAAAAACAACTTACCAACAAAAAAGTGCATCTTTTGGTATAGATTTACATTCTACCACGAAGAAAGGCACAACGACTCTTTGTCAATTGTGCCTCCTTGCAATTTAAATAGTATTTAAAAACTTTATTAGAAATTATAACCTACACTAATCATCAAGTTTCTGTTCTTCAACTTACCATCGCCAGAGTTCTTGGCAATATTAGAGAAACCAAACTCATAAGCAGCACCAATGTAATAGTGCTTAGCAACTGTCAAGCCTGCACCAATCTGAAGACCACAATCGAAACGTTTCCAATCTGCACCTTTATCGCCGAAGCAATCCCACTTGTCCTCGTCGCCATCCTCTGTTTCCTTAATCTTACCACCTACACCATAAGCGAAGTAAGGACCAACATTGAACTGCAACTGTGCTGCATCGCCGAAGTTGTATCGATAAGAAGCCAATACAGGAATTTCCAAGTACATTGGATTTGCTGTCAACTCATAGTTTCCCTCTTTCTCCTTGTAACCCTTGTTCTGGAGATAAAGACCCGTCTGAACATAGAGACTCTGCATCAAAGGAATATCAGCAATAACGCCTACATGCCAATTAGCTCTATTGTCTGTAGAAACGGTTACATTGTCCTCTTTATAGTCCATACCTGCAACATTAAGACCGGCACGGATACCAAACTGAACGCCGCTCTCAGCCTTCTCTGTAGAGAAGAAAGAAGAAGATGAACTACTTGCACGCTGTGCTGAAGTTGTAAGAGCGCAGAATGCGCAAACTGCTGCAATAATAATTTTTCTCATAATTTTAAAAGTTTAAATAATTAATACTCCTAACATCCAAATACATAGACTATAGAGGCGGATTACATATTGAAATCCATGCGCCATACATTATAGTTCTTTTCTACCGAGCCGCGCTGAGAAAGGAAGAAAATACTTTTTCCGTCTGGGGACCATACTGGCGACAAGTCGTTACCAGGATGGTAAGTAAGCTGAGTAAGCTGGGTACCATCGGTGCGAACCACGAAGATGTCCGTATTGTCAATTTTTTCCTTTTCCGACTTACTAGAACCTGTTACCAACAACCATTTGCCATCAGGAGATAACTGAGGTGTACTAAAACTCTTGCCAGGCTGGGAAAGAATAACTTCCTCTACACCCGTCTTGAAGTTTACACGCCATATTTCACTTTCCTTGTTCGTTGTGAAACGAGCACAATAGATAGCATCATAATTATTAGGGATAAGACAAGCCGTCATTCCTCTACTATAGTTGGAGAAAAGGTTTGTCTTGCGATCATAGCTCCAGAGACTATAGGAAGCATAGCCCTCGCCACGATGAAAATAGATAGTGTTGCCATCGGTGCTGATAACACCTCCAAAGTCATTGTCTGTTCCATTGGAAATCTGACGCACTACAGTACCTTGATTGGCATCTACCAAATACACGCCATGATGATTGCCTCTCACCTCGGTAAAGCACAGAGTCTTGCCATCAGGACTCCATGAGAAACCCTCAACATTTGTACGGAACGTGCGCTGTACGCTTGCGCCGCCCTTGGCAGCATTCTTGATCATGATGTTGGTTGTTCCATTCTTCTCATTGATGTAACCTATACGTTTTCCATCAGGCGACACACCTATCTGAGGTATTACCCACCAATCAATAGTACTGGTCTTGCGTGAGCCAAAGACACCAGATGTCTTACCCACAATGTTGCCTCTATAATCTGCTACACAATCAGCATCATCAGTAATCTTTTCGAACTTCACACCACCCTCCTCAGGCACGAACACGAGGGAATAATCAAATTTTACCTTTGCATCAGCACCTACCGACAATAAGAGCAATGATGCTAAAAGCCAAGAACTTTTCTTCTTCAGCAACTTCATATTCGATAATTTTAACTTATTATATTAAATTTTTCTGTTTGCAAAGATAAACAAAATATTTCGTTTTCACAAACGGCTAAAACAACATCTGTGCTCATTTGTCGATGGAGCACACTTAACCTGCTAAATTTAATGCTTATTCGATAAAAAATAAAAAAAATGTCGATAATGCGGCGATGATGGTTCCAAGGAATAGAGAACAACAAATATGATACTGCGATGTCACAGAAAAATATTCAATAAACCATCCTTATTGAATAAAAAAGTACTGATTTTATTCAATACAACAAATAAAATGAATAAAACCCGCTACAAAAAAGCCAAGAAATCGCTTTCTAATTCCAGCAGACTTCTTGGCTCTTTATAATATATACCTTAATATATATAAGGTTGCTAATTACTTGCGTGTCTTCTTGGCAACTTTTTTCTTACCAGCAGTTTTTTTAGCTACAGCTTTCTTGTCAGCAGTAGCCTTTGCGTTTGTATCTGCAGTTGCATTTTCTTCCTTTGCAGGCTCCTTAACCTCTGGCTTTACGATACTAACCAATTCCAAATCGAATACCAATGTAGAATATGGAGGAATCTGACCAGCCTGACGAGCGCCATAAGCCAACTCCTGAGGAATATAAATCTGCCACTTACTACCTACAGGCATAGTTGTCAAAGCCTCGGTCCAACCCTTGATCAGATTGCCAGCATTGAACTTATCGCTCTGCTGACCATGCTTCTTGGTAGAATCAAATACAGTACCGTTAATCAGACGACCCTCGTAGATAACCTCTACCTCATCGCTGGCCTTAGGCACTTCACCATGACCCTCTGTGATTACCTTGTACTGCAAACCACTTGGCAATACTTTCACACCAGGCTTCTTGGCATTCTCGGCAAGGAATTTCTCACCAGCACCTGCCAAAGCCTCCTTCTGGAAATCTTCAGCCTTCTTGCTGGTAAAGAATGTGGTATCATTGGCCAATGCTGCCATGAAACCCTCCTGGAACAAAGCATGGCTGATAGAATCGTTAGTACTCTTCAACTCCTCCTTAGTGCCAGGATATACACGCTTTTCTACCAACTTGGCAATCTCCATACCGGCAGAATAAGCTGTGGTCTGAGGATTGATGCCCATAGCAAGCGCATCCTTGTAACCACGGATGAAATTCTCCATGTAGGCAGTATCTACCTGATAACTCTGCTGCACATAGTTCAACAAACCACGGGTAGCATTGATACCTGCAGCATAACTCAAAGAATCGGCAGAAGTTTTCAACTCGATAGGGGCTACTTTCTTGCCCTTTTTCTTATCTTTCTTGTTTGCAGCACCCGCTGTAAACAAAGAAGCACTCGCCGCGAGGACGAGTGCTGTCATGATTATTTTATTCATTCTTTTATTTAAGTCCTCTATTGTCTGAGTCCCCACAAAAACTGTCGGGTCTCTGTATTTTGAAATCCCTGTTACTTCTCACCAAGAGAAACCAACTCAATCTTGAAAATCAAAACAGAGAATGGCTTGATCTGACCCTGCTCACGCTCACCATAAGCCAAGTTCTGAGGAATGTAAACCTCCCAAACTGAACCTACAGGCATGTGAACCAAAGCCTCGGTCCAGCCCTTGATTACCTGATTAGCACGGAGAGAAACAGGCTCACCACGCTTGTAAGAAGAATCGAATACGTTGCCATCGATAGTCTTACCCTCATACTGTACCTTCACCATAGAAGTATCCTTTGGCATAGGACCGTTACCCTCTTTGATGACCTTATACTGAACACCAGAAGGCAATGTAACTACACCTGGCTTCTTCTTGTTAGCAGCGAGGAACTTCTCACCAGCCACCTTGTTAGGACCATACTGCTTCTCCATAGCCTTAGCCTTGATGGAAACCATCTTCTCCTGTGCTATACGACCAGCCTGCTCTATAGTCATCAAGCCTTTCTTGCCAGTAGTACCAGAAACGAAACCAGCCATGAAGTTCTTCAAAGAGATAGTCTTGGTAGAATCACCACCAAATACCTCGTGGTTGATACCCTTAACCATCTGGTTGGAAATCTGCTGACCAATCTGAATACCTGCATAGTAAGCAGCCTTCTTCTTGTCATCACCAGCATTGGCACCATCGTTAAGACCCTTGATGAAATCGTCCATGTAAGCAGTATCAATCTGCAGACGATCACTCAGGTATTCCTTCAAACCCTGTGTCTGTGCCATACCCATCGCATAACTCAAGGTATCAACCTCGTCTTTGAGGTCTGCCTTAGGGGTAGAATTGCCACAGCTTACGAATGTAGCTGCAGCGAAAGCCATCATCATGGCTCCGAAAAATAACTTTTTCATTTTGCTTATGTTTATTATCTTTGTTTTTTACTTAACTGCTACCAACTCTACGTCGAAGATCAAAGCTGAGAATGGAGGGATAGAAGCACCTGCACCACGCTCGCCATAACCCAACTGGTAAGGGATGAAGAAACGATACTTAGCACCCTCGGTCATGAGCTGAAGACCTTCTGTCCAACCAGCGATAACCTGATTCAATGGGAATGTAGCTGTCTGACCACGGTCGTAAGAGCTGTCGAACTTAGTACCATCGATGAGCGTACCCTCGTAGTGGCACTCCACCTGGTCTGTAGCCTTAGGAGCCTTGCCATTACCCTCGCGCAACACCTGATATTGCAAACCACTCTTGGTAGTAATAATACCTTCTTTCTTGCCATTTTCAGCGAGGAACTTCTCACCTGCCTCCTTGGCAACCTTACCCTTCTCGGCAGCTGCAGCCTGAGCCTTAGCCTCCTGCTCTGCAAAGAAGTTCTGTACCAACTCCTGGGCCTCCTGCTCGCTGAGCTGCAATTTGCCTGCAATAGCATCCTTCACAGCCTGTGCGAAATCATCAATATTCAAACTTTCAGCTCCCATAGAAGCCAACTGGCGGCCGATACCGATACCCAGAGCGTAACTTACTTTATCCATAAAATTATCTATAACTTTTAATTAATAATCTAAATTTGTATCAAAACGTGTGCAAAGATAACATTTTTCTTGGTGATAACGATGCTATTTGAAGAAAAATTACTAAATTTGTGCATTGTTAATAGTAAAATTATGAAGAAACTCGTATTTTTAACCGGTGCCGGCATGTCTGTGGAAAGCGGTTTCAAAACTTTCCGCGGCAACGATGGCCTGTGGGAGAACTATCCTGTAGAACAGATTGCAACCCACGAGGGCTGGGAAGCTGATCCTACATTAGTGACCAACTTCTACAACATGCTTAGACATAAACTGTATGCCGCCCAACCAAACGAGGGGCATAAACTCATCAAGGACTTGGAAAAAGACTTCGAAGTGACAGTTATCACACAGAATGTTGATAACCTGCACGAAAAGGCCGGTTCCAAGAATGTAATCCACTTGCATGGTGAACTGTCAAAGGTCTGCTCTTCCCGCAATCCTTATGATAATCGCTACATCAAAGAATTGCCGGAAGATGACTGCGAAGTAAAACCGGGAACGGAAGCTGGCGACGGCAGTCTCCTGCGCCCATTCATCGTTTTCTTCGGTGAGAGCGTACCGATGATAGAACCTGCAGCCGAGACTGTACAGAATGCCGATATTTTCGTCATCATCGGAACTTCACTCAATGTTTATCCTGCTGCAGGTCTGATTTCCTATACCAAGCCCCGCATTCCTATCTATCTGATAGACCCGGGAGCAGTAAATACCAACGAATACTACCAGATAAAACACATCATGAAGGGTGCTTCGGAAGGAATGAAAGAGCTTACAGAAATACTGGAAAAAGAGAAATAGATACTGGAGAAGGAGAAAGGATCTCCTATCTCCTTCCCATTCGAGCTTCGGCGACATTTACTACATAGTCGCCGAGCTTTTCGCTCTCTTGAATAATATCCATATACATCGTTCCGATACCATACGTATAGAGATGATTATCCACATCTTCTATATTCTGATTGCGCAGCTGGTAACGGAATGTATTGATTTCTGTCTCGATATTAAACGTACGGTTCATATCAAGAGTATGACGGTCGTGGGTGAACATGAAGTTCATCTGCGTCAAAGCCTCATCCACCAGCAGGAACATCTGATGAATGTTCTCATGCTGCTTTTCGGTAAACTCCTCCTTGTTATCTACCTTTCGCTTGATGGTTCTGGCTATATTAAAGCAGCTATCGCCGATACTCTCTATCTCTGAAATCTCGCGAAGCATGGCACGAATCTTAGCCTTGGTATCATCACTCAGATGGGCATCGCTCACCTGGTCGAGATACTTCGCTATCTCAATCTCCATACTGTCTGAGATTCCCTCATATTTTTCGATACGGTCATAGAGCTTTTCAAAAGCCTTGCCATCTTTTATTTCCAACAGTTCTCTTACCATACCAAACATACGCTGGATGCGCTCACCAAAACTGCTGATTTCCTTCTGAGCCTCGAAGACAGAAAGTTCCGGTGTCTTCATGATGCCCGTCTGGATGAAACGCAGGCGGAAATCCTCATCTTCCTTATCTGCCTTCGGCTTGATGAGTTGGCAAACCAACTTCTCTATCTGAGGTATAAACCAGATGAGCACAGCTGTATTACACACATTAAAACAGGTGTGGAACATCGCCAAGACGATAGGCAGCAACGTAGCTTTCTGAGCTGCCGACATATTTCCATCCGGATTATATCCTACCAATGAACATACAAAGTTGACGAAAGGATAGAACAGACAGAGCACCCAAATGACACCAAACACATTAAATACAAGATGGGCCAAAGCGGCACGTCGAGCCTGTGCATTGGCACCCAATGCTGCAAGATTGGCTGTAGCCGTCGTTCCGATATTCTCGCCCATCACTAAGGCTATACCGAGATAGATAGGAAGTACGCCGGTAGAACAGAGCAGAATGGTGATAGCCATGACGGCAGCCGAACTCTGTACGATACAGGTGATGACTGTACCTATCAGAAGGAATGTAATAATGGTAAGATGGCTCTTCGTATCAAAAGAACTGAAGAAATCGATGACCGAAGGATTGTGTTCCAAATCGAGGTCCTTTCCTGCCCCACTCAAGAGAACGAGGGCAAAGAAGAGAAAAGCAATGCCAAAGAGGAAATCGCCGAAATAGCGTTTCTTCTTGCTATAGATTAACATGATGCCTAAGAAAAACGCAGGGAAGACGACTATCGTCAAATCCACATTGTATCCCAAAGACATAATCCAAGCTGTGAGCGTGGTACCGATATTGGCACCCATAATGACGGAGATGGCTTGAGCTAAGGTGAGAAGACCTGCGTTGACAAAGGAAACCGTCATCACGGTAGTGGCAGAAGAACTCTGCACGGCACAGGTAATAAATGTACCTGTAAGCATACCCGTGAGCCGATTGGTTGTCATCGCCCCTAAGATGTGTCGCAACTGAGATCCTGCCATTTTCTGCAATGCCTCGCTCATCACTTTCATGCCGTAGATGAGCAATGCCAGAGAACCCAGAATCTGAAAAAAAATCACAAGATATTGACTTGTACTCATAAATGTTTTGTTACGTGGAAATACTCGTTACATTTCGTTTGCAAATTTAATAAGATTTCTGCTGATTCCGAAATATTCATTACGGATATTTCAAATTGTAACAACATTGTAACATCAATGGCAAAATGTTATACATTCTTTTTCCATCTGCTAACTTATGAAAAAAATCGGAACAAATGTCCTTTTTGTGACATATTTGACAAAAAAGGGAAAAATGAGGGCTTGAATGTCGTACTAGCAGCGATTTTTGGGGGAATATTTGCCCCCAAGTACGAGTTATAGATACAGAAAAGGTATGCCATCCGACATGGCATACCTTAACCTAAAACCAAGCAAATTATGCTAACTACTTATTACTTACTTTTACCACCTTGTTACCTTGGCACATGATGCAGATACCCTTTACTGGTTGGTTCACACGCATACCTTCCAATGTGTAATATTCTACAGGAGCTTGCTCCCCATTGGCGTTGACAGAAGAGATAGCAGAAGGAACATTCTTGATAATCGACATGGTGTTGTCAAGCACATTCAACTTCACATCATACTTGCCAGCCTCGGTAATCTTCCAGTTATTCTTCTCACTATCTTTATTTACACGAATAGCCTTGGTGGCATCTGTTGCATCGCTTACATAGACATCAGAATTATAGCTAGTAAACTTGTTGACTACTACCTGCAACTCACCTTCCTTCAAGTCAGCAGTGGCAGTATAAACCATTGGGTTGGAAGCATCCTGAGCCAATACGACAGGCTGTTCTAAATCCCAGCCATTCTCTGTAGCATCACCAACCAACCACAAAGCTGCATATACGATTTCGTTGTCCTGATAGTCAGCCTTCTTCACTGTGATTGTTCCTGCATTGAGGTCGCAAGTGATGACATAGTTGCCAGCCTCAGCCACCTGGAACTTGCTGTCATTGCGATTCACCTCTGAAGAAACCAAAGATGTAGCCGCACCTTCTGCCAATGTTACATTCTCTTCACCTGCGGCACGATACTGGAAGCCATTGAAGATGTCGTTCTCGGCATAGAACTTGAAGCCTTGGTCGGCAGCCAAGTAAACGGTAGCTGTCCATACGCCTGGCTCACCTTCCAACATTGCCACACTGTTGCTCATATCCCAGCCGCTCTTCACAGCATCACCCAGTATCAACATGCAATCTGCCTTAAAGCCATCATAGTGTTTCTTGAGAGAGATTGTCATGTCAGCGACATTCACCTCTACATCATAGGTGGCTGGCTCGGTGATGTTCCACTTGTTGTCATCGCCACCCAATACCATCTTGGTAGCATCAGCAGCATCTCTTTGGAACATAGACTGTCCGAAATCAGCATATTTATTAGTAGCCAACTTAAACTCACCTGTTGTCAACCATGTGGTAGCAGAATATACCAAAGGATTATCTTCATGCTGGTTCAACTGCACACCATCACCGATAGACCAGCCCCCAGGAGTAGCACCACCGACCATCCACAGTGCAGCATAGCGTAATGCGTGCTCCTGATAAGCAGACCTAGTTACAGTCACTGTCTTGTTGGTAAGGTCACAAACTACGTCATAGTTGGCTGCCGCTGATACCTTGAACTTGTTGTCATTGGCATTCTCGCCTGAATCATAAAGCGTGGCTGCCACACCGTCTGAAAGCATTACATCGCTGTCACCAGCACGATACTGGAATGAACCAAAGTCTGTATCTGTCAAAAACTTGAAGCCTTCATCGGCTTTCAACTGTACGGTAACTTTCCATACATCATTGCCTTGATTCAGCATCGCCACACTATTGTTCAATGCCCAACCATCAGGTGCCGCATCTCCTATGAGAATCAGCTTATCTGCTGCGAAAGAGGTCACAAAACTAACTGCAAACAAAATGCAGCACATCAAAAATCTAGTAATAGTTGTCTTCATAATCTAAGTTGTTAATTATTAATTAATATTCTATTTTCGTTCTGATCGGATCCTGTTACTTGAAAACAACCTTCCTGCCTTTTTTCACATAAATACCCTTATGAGGATTGGGAGCGCGATCACCTGCCAAAGAATACCAAGGAGCATGGTCTTTGTTGGCAGCGACATCCGCCGTTACGCCTTCTATCGCCATGGGATCGGCTTTTTTTACCACAATTCGCATGCTATCCAGGTTGATGGTAATGTCGTAATAGCCCGACTCTGGCACACAAAACTTGTAGTCTTTGCCAAAAGTGGAGAGGTGAGCCAACTGAATATGGGAGTTGAATTGATAATTCTCATACTCCGAGCAATAGCTCTTGCAATATCCCCAATCACGACCATCAGTAAACTTGAACAACTCGTTTCCTTTCAGATATACCGTGGTTTTATAGACGTTGCCCCCACTCGCCTTATTCAAAGGTATGGCTTGCGATAGGTCATAGGCTCCATACCCATCTTTCTTGACAGCCTCACCCGTCAGATAAATCTGGCTCTCGCCCTCCATGACCACCATCGTCCAATATTCCAAAGATGGAAGCGTAAAGCTAAGTTGATTGCCTATTTGCTCGAACGAAAGTTCTTGCACCGCACCAGCATGACTGTCAGGACTGGCTACCCATAGCTTAGACACCTTACGATTGGTTTGGATGGTTACAGCCAAGTTGTCCTTCCGGGTTGGTTTCTGGCGAGTACCATTGAGGTCTCGCCAAGAAAGGTCGGAGGTGTTGGAGAAGTTGAGGAAATGAACGACATCACTGTTGCCCACGGTCTTGGCGAACGTCACGATGGAGTTTGCTTGTGGAGGCCATGCCTTCACCGTATTGCCATTCACACTCACATGAGCCGAATAAGCAGCTTTGGAAGACACGCCACGCAACCAATTCTGATAAGCTGTCAGGAAATCGTAATACCTTACGAGCACAGTCTTCAGTTCATCGCTCATCGCCAAAGGAGCCGCTGGGAAATACTCACGAGTGAGCATGTGGTCGCCCATCTCTAGGTGAGAGCCTCCCAAGGCAAACATCACCGCATCGGTAAGCAAGGCACCAGGCGTATTGACCATGTGGTCGCCCGAGCCGCCATTGTCAGCCTTGTCGTAATTGATATAGGCTGCAAAGACCGTGGGATGCTGATGGTCGCTCAAGCGATCGTTAGTGGCGATGATGTCATAGAGATTGGCAAACTGGTCTTCTGGTGCTCCGCCATAACCGTTGCCATTGCCCCATACCTCATTATAGCAGAAATCCACATCTCTATTCACGATTTGCTCTGTTCCATAACCCGACACAGCATTCATAATCAAGGACTTCTCGGGATGAGCCTGCTTCATGGCATCAATGAATGAGCCATAACCCGAAGGCAAATCTACCTTTTGATGATTGGCGTCATACACAGTACCACGATACCCCAACTGGTCTATCTGAAAACCATCGAAATCAAAATTGCCATACACTTCCTTGTTTCGTTCCACCATATATTGCTGCCAATCGCCATTGCCCGGTACTTGCAGATAGATATTGCTTGCCCAAGAAGAAGGAAGTCCATGATAGTCTTGATAATAATTGCCATTACCATCCTTCTTCATCAAAGCCCACTGAGACTTCACACCATCGTTTGCAGCAGCCTTCCATGCACCAAAGCAAAGGTTATAGAAGATGGATTTCATGCCGTAAGCATGTTGTGTGGCAATATAGTTCTTGACATATTCCACGCCTACACATCGATTGCTAATATCGGTATACCATTGGGTGAGCGAACCATCACCATTCAATTTTACAGGTCGATGGTGCATCCACTGCCAGTCTTGGAATTGCACACCATTGATATGCAATCGATTGAGATATGCCATCTCGCTCTTGATGTTGGCGTTCTTATCGACTGTACTGCTGTAATTATCAAAGTCAGCGACAAAGCCGTAACGTGGAAAACGTTTCCAATTGCTGGAAACATCTACGGCTATCGTACCAAGAATATTTTCCACACCACTGCCCTCTGTATACAATTCCACCAAATAACCTTGATAATCGGTAGATGGTGGCAACCAAGACCACTGCTTACTCTTAGCCACCTCTGAGAAGTCTTGGACAAGAAGCACATGGGAACCATGACGATAACGCACCTTGGTCGAAGAAGGAATATTCCCTTCTGCCACAAACGTAACAGTTTGTCCTGGTACATAGCAAGCCTTGTCGGTTTTCATATTGACAGACAGCTGCGAAGTAACTGTGGCAGCATAACTACAAAGGGAAAGCATGAGGGGCAATGCCAACACCATCATACGTTTAGGCAAGAAGAGGAGTAAAGGTTTTCTCATAAAAACGATTTTATAAGGATGATGAACATAAACTCCCCATACCCCTATATATAATAAGGTATAGGTATGGGGAGAAAAATATATCTATCTTTTTACTTTTGCATGAGACTGATGGCATAACCACCACCTGCACCAGCATTCAGTTTAAGGGTAGATTTATTGGTTACCACACGCTTAGTGATGACGTATGACTGCTGATTGGCTTTGTAGCTTGCATTCTTGCCATCGGCATAGATTGTAGCAACATACTTCTTGCCCGGTGTAAGGAAATCAAGTTTCAGGGTAGACTGATGAGGAGTCTCACCCACTGTACAACCAACAAACCACTTGTCTTCGCCCTTAGCCTTGCGGGCAACGGTAATATACTGACCAGGCTCAGCCTCAAGATAACGACTCTCATCCCAGTCGATAGCTACATCCTTGATAAACTGGAAGGCATCTGCATACTTCTCATAGTTCTCTGGGATATCAGCTGCCATCTGCAATGGACTGTACATCGTAACATACAATGCCAACTGACGAGCCAAGGTAGAGTTGATATGATGATGCTTGCTTGGATCAATCTTATTCATATCGCCCTCCAAGATACCAGGGGTATAATCCATAGGACCACCTTGCAAACGAGTGAAAGGCAATACAGTGGTATGGAAAGCCTTGTTGCCTGCGAAAGACTCATATTCTGTTCCACGAGCAGATTCATTGCCTATCAAGTTAGGATAGGTACGACAAAGACCTGTTGGGCGAGTAGCCTCATGAGCATTGACCATGATATGGTGCTTGGCAGCCTCGGTTACGCAATAAAGATAGTGATTGTTGAGCCACTGACCATAGTGATGCTCGCCACGAGGAATGATGTTACCCACATATCCGCTCTTCACCGAATTGTAACCATACTTATTCATCAAGTTATAGGCAGCCTCCAAATGACGCTCATAATTACGCACAGAAGCTGACGTCTCATGGTGCATCATCAAACGCACACCCTTGGAGTGAGCATAGTCATTGAGATACTTAATGTCGAAATCAGGATAAGGAGTCTGGAAATCGAACACATAGTCTTTACTATGACCAAACCAGTCTTCCCAACCAATGTTCCAACCCTCAACAAGCACCTGAGAGAAACCATTCTTGGCAGCGAAATCGATATATTTCTTTACATTCTGTGTATTGGCAGGATGCTGACCATGAGGCTTTACCTTGGTATAATCAGTCTCACCAAGTTTGACAGAAGGCAAATCGAATGTATAAGACCACTGTTTGCCACCACCAATCATTTCCCACCAAACACCAATGTACTTGACAGGCTTGATCCATGAAGTATCTGAATATTTGCAAGGCTCATTCAGATTGAGAATAAGGCGAGAGGCAAGCACCTTGCGAGCATCGTCCACTACCATGATGGTACGCCAAGGAGTATGGCATGGCGTCTGCATGTGAGCCATGTTGCCTTGTGCATCAGGGGTAAGCTGAGAGGTAAACACAAGATTCTTGTCATCCAAATTGAGATGCATACAAGAATAATCCACCAAAGCCGCCTCATGAATATTGAGATAAATACCATCTGCTGTCTTCATCTGAAGCGAAGTCTGCACACCAGTAGGCGAGAAGATGGTCTGCGAAGCATTGCTGCTCACGGCTCCTTGCAACAAACCTCTGATTTCTGAAAGCTTTGATTCTGTATAGTCATATTCCTGAGTATCATAATCACCAGGAATCCACCATGCCTTATGGTCACCAGTCATGGCAAACTGAGTATGCTCTGCCTTTACCACGAAATAAGGTAGATATTTTTGCAATGGGAACTCATAACGGAACCCCACACCATCGTTATAGACACGGAAGCGCAAATTCATGAACCTACCATTAGATGGTTTTTCCATCTCTACAAACAGCTCATTGTAATGGTTGCGAATTTCCTTCTCCTCACCCCATACAGGTTGCCATGTCTCATCAAAGGTAGATGTAGAGGTCTTATTGATACGAAACTTGTCCATCAATGAGTTTTCCTCAGCCAGCTCAATACCCAATGTACTGGGTTTGATGACTTGCTTGCCCTTGAATGACACTTGATAAGTAGGAACACCATCGCCCGTGAGCGAGAATTCAACACTTAGGTTACCATCAGGAGAGGATACTTTCTGAGCAGATGCACCTACAGAGAAGAGCATCATGCACCCCAACAAGATGTTAGTCAACAGTCCCCCTAAACGAGAGAGGGACGTTGCACTATGTTTATTCTTTTTACTATTCATTTGGTCTGATAATAATTAGTTATTATTAAATTTACTTATTTGAGTCTTACAATCTTGCAACCATGGGCTGGAATGGTAGCAGTGATCGAAGAGGCACTACCCTCGTCTACATGCTCCCAAAGGTCGCGAATTTGCTTCTCGCCTTGTATGCCAAGCGTACTGAAATCCACTGTAATTTGATCAGAGTTATCATTACGATTGAAAATGCCAAGCACATAATCGCCATTGGTCATCTGACCATACCAGATTTCATTATTCCTATCGTTGAGCTTGTCGCTGAGAGGCTTGCCTACGAAGCCATCCTTGTTGAGTTCAAGAAGTTCGGCATTGGTATAATACTTCATGTCATTGCCAATGGTAGTAGGCAGATCAGAAGCTGCCACAGGACCACCTGCCATCAACTGCAAGGATACCACTGTCTGCTTCTCGGCATCAGTATTGAAAGTATTGAGGCGAATGAAGTCACCATCAAGAATCACCTTGTTGCGGCCACTGATATGCGACCAATAGGTAAATCCATCGAACATATTCATACAGTTAGGCCATGTACGGTAAGATTTTCCCTTGTCTTGGGCTGAACAGTGCCACCAACCACCAGTACCAGTATCAGCCACAATACGAACCATGTTACCATAAAGGCTCTCTACCTGTGCATCGGCATACAAGTGAGGCATAACGAGTGAGGTGAAGATACCATATTTCTTGGCAGACTCAGCTATGTATCTCATGGCGAGCGCATAGTTCTCACGACCATAACCACGACCAGTGACACCCACATTTCGGTCTTGACCATCCTCATACCAAGAGAGGAAGTCCATACGGATGAACTCTACACCCAACTCCTTGTAATGCTTGAAGAAGCCATCGATATACTCCTTGCAACCGGGATTCTCGGCTACAGCCCAAGAGAAATCCATATCCTTGGCTGTAGGATGAGACAACTTGTCCTTATTCTCGCCATTATAGAAGAGGTCGTTGAAGGTATATTCCGTGCCTTCTATCTTGGTTTCTCTTGGACCATGAATCCAGAGCGGATTGTCGTAAACACCTAATTTCAAGCCCTTAGCCTTACACTTGGCAGCAATATCCTTGAGAGCCTGAGAGCCGTAATGGGTCATATAGCCACTCTCATCTTTGGCAAGCATAGGGATAAAACCATCCGTACAAATCATGTCATAGCCCGATGGTTTGAGATTGGTTGCTACATAGTCGATGATGTTGTCCCACTGGTCGGAGGTAAGGTCCATATCATTGTTGTTTACGCCCTTGGCGTTTTCCAACAAACAATACTCATATACACTCCAGTAGAGAGGAGCCTTCACACCATCGTGGATACCCTCAACTATAGGAAGATTGGATAGCTCGTGGGTAGGAGGATAGTTCATTTCTACATCATTGGCGCAAGAGCCAAACAGAGAAACGGCAGCTATCGCCATGGAAAATAATATTGTTTTTTTCATTTTTCTAATCGTTTTAATTGATTATTTCTTTACCACCTTTATCGTTTTGTTGTTGATGTCAATGGTGATTTGATAAGTACCTGCCTCTGTTACTTTCCACTGGTCGTCAGGACTTGCCGTGAAGACCATATCTGAAGCCGAAACTCCACTAGCATCTACTGTGACATTGGCAGAAGAAGGACGATAGAAAGGAGCGTTGAAATCTTTCTCCTCACTCATCTTAAATGTACCCTCCGTGAGTTGACCTTCCCATGTAAATACATCCTTGTTAGATGCATCCTGGGTAAACTCTTGCGCCTTGTCCCAAGCCCAACCACCTGCGGTAGCATCACCTATCATATAGATATGTGTTTCTTTCTGAAGCTCACCCAAGAACTCTGACTTGATGGACCAGTGCTCAAGATCCAAGGTTAAGCGATACTTGCCCTGTACCTCTACTTTCCACTTGTTGTCGTTACCACCAGCGTAATATTCGAACTTCTCGTCCTCTACACCATCCTTGTTAATCTTGACACCATCTAAAGGACTGTGGATGAAAGAACCATCCCAGCTTTTCTCTCCGCTAAACTTGATCTCGCCAGCATTCAGTTCTCCCTCATAAATGAAGATGTAGTCTGACTCCTTTCTCAACTCAGCAGCCTGATCCCAGTCCCAACCACCAGGAGTGGCACTTCCGATGGCATATAAGTGCTCCAAAGAAATCGGCTCTGCAGCTGGCTTTTCTTTCTCGCCAAGGTATTCGGTGGACATCGTCCAGTTGCGCATATCGAATGTCAAGCGATATTTACCTGCATCTGTAACTTTCCATTTGTTATCAGGGTCGCCTGCCCACATAGCGAAAGTCTGTCCGCTGATATTAGACTTAGAGATAGCCTCCAGGTTGTTGGCTGGACGGATAAATGGATTGTCCCAACTACCTGACTGAAGACAGAGTTTCATCTCTCCCGTGTTGAGAGTGCCCTCCCAAGTAAAGAGCATAGGATCGTCTGCATTTTGGGTAAAAGGAGTTGGATCGTCTATACTCCATCCATTTGGGGTTGCATCACCCACCATGAACAACGTAGAAGTCTTAATTGGCAGATTACCATCAATGATCTTCAAGTCTTTCTCGCCATCACAACCAGTAAACAAGGTCATCAGGAGAGAAAAAATAAACAAGCTGAGGCTGAATTGCTTCAATTGAATATTTCGTTTCATAATTGTATCTTATTAAAAAATGGTTTACTTATTATAACCAGGATTCTGAACCAACTCGTGGTTTGCATTCAAGACATCACGCATGATAGGCCAAATCTCTGTATGTTTGTCGGCATCTGGAGTCTTGTCCCACCAGGTACCAGAAGAGAACTTGCCATAGCGGATGAGGTCGATACGGCGACGGCTCTCTGCGAAGAACTCACGTCCCCACTCATCGAGCATCTCGTCCAGGTCAAGCTTGGCATTACCCTCAGGCGCATAGAGATACTCCTCATAATCGGCAGCAGGATAATTGCGCTTACGAACACTGTTGAGCAACTTACCTGCCTCCTCTGGCTTGCCTTGACGAAGTTTGCACTCTGCGAGCGAGTAGATAATCTCTGGCAAACGAATCTCTGTATAATCGCTCTCCAACTGATGCTCATCATCGTCGCTATAAAGAGGATATTTCACAAAGTGCCAACCTGAGTTATGGTCACCATCACGCAAGGTGGAAGAGGTTGCAGATAGCCACTTGGTAGGAGGAGTGCTCTGGAACTTGCCCACAGCATCACGGATATACAACTCATAATCTACCTCTGGTGCCTTTACACGCTTGGTAGCTCCATTCTCATCCTTATACTCCAAGTAGCCATACAAGAACATACCCTCACGCTTGCTGTTACCCAAGTTGCGATAGAGCTTCAGACGCTCATCGTCTGGATATTTCTTGAATTTCTGGATAGGCATACCCAAGTCGTACTTATACATCGTACCGTTAGGCGCATAGCTTGGAGAAGCTGCATACTTCGTGTTATGACCACCTGCCTTGTTCTTGGTATCATTGAGATAATAGTTGGCACGTGCAGGTACTGTCCACATATAGGTATCGCCATCATACTGCCAATGGCTATAGCCTGGGGCACCTGGGAAACCGAAGATTACCTCATCACAAGCATCATTGTCCCAGTCAAAGGCGGCATCCCAACGGTCTGCTACTTGATACTTGCCATACTTGCCATCCAAGATGTCTTGAGCCACTTGGGCACACTCTGTATAATGATCCTCGCCGATATATACTTGGGCATTAAGATAAAGACGAACCAACAAGGCGGCTGCACCTGCCTTGGTCCACTGACCTTGAAGGGTAGAGTTTGTTCCAAGCTCTGTCTTCTCAACAAGAAGTGGCAAGCACTCCTTCAACTCGCTCTCTATGAAATCGTAGATTACCTTAGGCTCCACTTGCTTCATGGAAGCGCCTGTGGTTGTGGTCACCAATGGCACATTGCGGAAACCATCGAGCAAACGAAGGTAGAACCATGCTCGCAACACGCGGCACTGGGCTGTAAGGTTGTTGAACTCAGACTGTGAGAAACCGAACTTTTCAAAAGAAAGCGTACCTAAGTCCTCTATGACCTTACAACTCTGCATGATACCCTGGAAGCAGCCATTCCATTCGGTCTGGCAATCACCTCCGTCCTCTACATTATACTCATGATAGTGGTATCTACGCCATTTTCCACCATCATCCCACCAACCGTCACGGGTAGGAGTAATCAGTTGGTCGGCAGTAAGCTCGTTGAGCACATGACGACTCTCTATGCTCCAGTAAGCATGCTCAAAAGGACGGAATGTGGCTCTGACCACATCGTTCTTGGTATTATAATAGTTCTCTGATGCCACCTGATCATAGAGCTTCTCGCTCAAATCAGTACAACTTGTCATGGCAAGTGTACCAAAAGCAGCAGATACAATATAATTGAATATTTTCATTGTTTCTATATTTTTAGATGATTATCAGATATCTACGTTCAAGCCAATGATAAACTGGCGGGTAGATGGATAGTAGTCGCGAGAACCTTGTCCACTTGGGGTGAGTCCGTTCACCTGATAGGTAGAAGGATCTACACCGCTAAACTTGGTGAGGGTGAACACGTTCTTTACAGTACCATATACTCTAATGCGGTCGATGAAACGACACTTCTGCAAATTGAGCGTATAGCCCAATGTAATCATGTCGAGCTTCAAGTAGTCACCTCTCTCCAAGAAGTAATCACAAACCACAGGGTTGGCATTGCCTGAAATCTTGAAGTTCTTGCCGTATGCCTTCTGCAAGCGGTTACCAGTGAAGTTGCGGTTGGCATAATAGAAATCGTGGATGTTGAAGATGTCATATCCAAACGCACCACGGAAGAACAACGACAAGTCGAAGTTGCGATAGCGGAAGTTCTGGCTGGAAGACAAGGTAAACTTAGGCAAACCATTGCCCACCTTCACACGGTCGTCTGCCGTTGCTTGGGAAGCACGGATGATGTCACCGCTCTTGTCATAGACCAACCACTCGCCATCCTCTGTATGACCAGCATATCTCCACATATAGAAGTTACCGATAGACTCGCCCTTCTCAATGCGCTGCAAGTTGTAGTAAGGATATGGATCAGAAGTACCTACCTCATCATAATAGTCCTGACCTACAAACTGGGAGTTGCTGAAGCTTACGAACTTATTCTGCATGGTAGAACCGATGAGGTTGAAGTCGTAAGAGAAATCCTTGGTAGTGACAGGGCGGAAATTGAGGTCAAACTCAAAACCGTAGTTTTTCATCGTACCTACATTGACGAATGTATTGTCAAAGAGGTATGGAGGAACAGATACCTTGTAGTCACCCAACAAGTCTTGCTGTTTGCGGTTGAAGTAGTTCAAAGAACCATAGATGCGATTGTTGAGCAAAGAGAAGTCGATACCTACGTTCCAGTTCTTACCCTTCTCCCACATCAAGTCAGGATTCACATTCTTGGCTGGACCCCAAACCTGTAAGAACTTACCATTATATATATAGTAGCCAAATCCTGTCATGGTATTCAATGACTTGTAGCTATCGAAGTTTTGGTTACCAGTAACACCATAGTCGGCACGAAGCTTCAAATCATTAATCCACTTGATACCTTTCATGAATTTCTCCTCAGAGATACGCCAACCAGCAGAAACAGCTGGGAAATTACCCCACTTATGGTTAGCACCAAACTTAGAAGAACCCTCATGACGAAGAGAAGCGGTAAACATATATTTGCCTGCATAGTCGTAACTTACACGACCGAAGAAAGCGATGAGCTTGGCATCGTTCTTGTAGCTGCCCATATTGACCTCACCTTCTTCCTTATTAAACTCACCAGCGCCCAAGTTGTCTGGACCCAGAGCATCATTAGGGAAATCCTTGTTGGATGCGTTCAAACCAGAATACTGAGAATACTGGTAAGAGTAACCTGCCATAGCCTTCACATTGTGCTTGCCAAAGCTACCGCTATAATTAGTGAGCCACTCCATTACATACTGGCTCTCCTTGCTAGAAGAACGACTTGCCTCACCTTCACGACCACTCTCAATAGCTATGGTGCTGGTAGAAGGACGGAACCAAGACGCATCGTGGGTATATTGATGGTCAGCGAACATCACCTGTGTAGAGAGATGATGATTGCCAGATGCATTCTTTGCCAACAAAGGCAAGAGGTTCAATTTAACGGTACCATCCCAGTCAATCAAACGGATATCATCCTTATCGGTCTCCAAGAGTTGACGCTCCACAGGATTGGAACCCACAACCTGGCCCTTGAAATTATAATAACGAATCGGATTATCTGGATCCATCAAAGGAGTAGTTGGGTTAGCCTCAAGAGCATCCTTGAATACGCTGTAATCAGCCTTGTCGCTGTAGATGACACGAGGAGCGACATTGGCAGTAATGGTGAAGAGTCCACCCTTGGTGGTATGCACGATGTTGGCACGAGCGCCATACTCCTGACGACGAGAACGAAGGTCGATACCCTTGGCATCACGATAATCGGCACTCACACGATAGTTGCTCTTGTCATTGCCACCACTGAGGGTCAGGGTATGCTGCATGGTAGTACCTGTACGGCTGACGGCATCAAGCCAATCTACATTACCGCCGAGGTCAACGCCAGAGTCACCCCATCCCAGACGAACATCACGGAAATCCTGAGCGTTCATCATCTTCAGGTCTTTCACCATCGTGTTCCAAGTATAAGAGGTAGAGTAAGAAGCGTGTGTTCTGCCGTCCCTGCTTCCCTTCTTGGTCGTTACCAAGATGACACCATTGGAACCACGAGTACCATAGATAGCAGAGGCTGCACCATCCTTCAATACGTCGAAAGAAGCGATGTCATTAGGATTGATGTTGGTGAGGTTGCCACCTGGCACACCGTCAATCACAATCAGAGGACCATTGCCTGCGGCACGAGAGGAGACACCACGAATCTGGATGCTTGCCTGATTGTTTGGGTCGCCCACCGCGGTATTGGTGATGCTCACGCCCGACACCTTACCCTGGATCATCATGGAAACATCAGGGGAACTGATGGTGAGGAAGTCTTTCTCGCTTACGTGAGAAATGGCAGAAGTAAGCTCTTTCTTGTCCATAGTACCATAACCGATAACCACCACCTCATTGAGCACATCAGAGCTCTCCTTCATGGTGACATCCATCTGTCTGCGGTTCTTCACCGACTCAACGACAGTCTCAAAACCTACGTATGAAAAGGTAAGAGTAGATTTAGGTGAAACTTCGATGGAATACTTTCCATCCAAATCAGTGACTGCTCCCACACTAGAAGAGCCAGCCTTTACATTGACACCTATCAGGGGTTCACCCGAAGGGTCAGTAACGATTCCGTGCACTTTCAGAACATCTTGCGCAAGAAGCGAAAGAGGCATCAGCATGGCAAAACATGCCAGTGCAATTGTCTTTTTTAGGAATGTCTTCATTTTTTGTTGTTTTAAATTATTATTTGGGTAGTATAATTATTTTATGATAATTATCTTGATTACTCTACCAATATTTTCTTTGAGCATTGGGCAGATGCGATAAACTTTGTGCTGGCACTGTCATAAGCTACCTTTGCATCATTTGCCGTGATACTTGCCACAGCAGAACTTGTGGCATACTCCACTTCTATGCGACGCTCCATAGAGCAACTTGCAGAAGGCACCTCAATCGTAGTACACTTGCTCTCCGCATTATAAGTGAAAGTAACTTGCATTCCATCCACCTTAGCGGACAATGGCTTATCTGTATTATATATCAACAATTTATAAGAGCGACTACTTGGAGCCTCCTTAGATGTACCCTTGCGAGGAGAAATGACATACTCACCTACATGCCCATCAAAGCTCTGGCTAAGCATAGTCTCTGCATAATTAGATGAATAATCAGGATTATCACCATCATCCTCATAAATGGAACCTTTGCCATTCTCTCCAGAAATTATGTTGAGCACCAATTGCGAAGGACGTTCCGTAACATTCATCACGTCTGCAGGATTGTTAGGAATCAAAGCTCCCTGACGATAGAAATAAGGTATCTGCTTATCTGTGAATGACATGGTAACCAAACGAGGACCTTCTATCAATTCATTAGTAGACACACTCCACCATTTTCCTTCTGGCAACCATACATCCTTTATCGTGATACCTCTTGCATCAGATTTCTCAGTGATAGGTGCCACTAAGATATCATCACCAAAGAAATACTCATTATCGTATGTATATGCTTCTTCTACCTCAGGATACTCATAGTACAATGGACGACAGATTGACACACCAGTATCATAGGTCTTACGCGCCATGGTATATATATAAGGGAAGAGAGAGTAACGCAGACGAACTGCTTCCAAGATGGTAGGGAAATTAGGGAATTTCCAGATACGGCGTTCTATGCGAGAATCGCTGGTAGCATGAGTACGGAATATAGGAGTAAACACACCAAACTGAATCCATCTCAACACCAAGTTGGGATTGTTCACCAATTCCTCGCTGGAGAACATATGTCCTCCGAGGTCATGCCCCCAATAGCCATAACCTACATTGGAGGCTGTAGCCGTAAAGTAAGGCTCAAAAGCCAAAGCCTCATAGCTGATGTTGGCATCGCCCGAGAAACCAATCTGATAACGATGACTGCCCAAACCTCCCCAACGGTGGAAAATCACAGGACGATGGCCTGTACGCTTGGCTGCCTCATTGAAGAAGACATAGTTACACCAAAATGTCTCGCTCAAAGATTTTGTATATGGACTTGTCAGATATTGCTGCCAATCCAACCACCAGAAATCAACGCCTTCGCTCTCATGGTCACGAATGATGTTCTTGAAGAACGACTTAGTAAAGTCGGGGTAATCAAGGCTCCAATTGATATTATTGCGGCTGTCATTCAGGTACTTGCCACCTAATTCACTGTTCATGGCAGCGAAATAAGTAGGCGACTCTATCTGATTGATACCATCGGCAGGATGCAAATTGAGCGCAGTCTTAAAATTTTGTGAGTGCATCTCAGAGAGAAGACCTTTTGGATTAGGAATGAGATTGGTGTTCCATGACCAACCAGTCCAACCACCACGACCTTCCGACTGACTATAAGCATTTCCATTCCAATGCCAATCCATATCGAGAATCATCACATCGGTAGGTATCTTATTGGCTTTCAAGTCGCTCATAATTTTGCGATAATCATCTGCCGAATAAGAAGCATACTTACTATACCAGTAACCGAACACATAATCAGGTGGCAGAGGGATGCTACCAGCAATCTTGGTATAGTCTGCAAGAGCTTTCTTGTAATTATGGCCATATCCTAACACATAAGTATCCATGGCATGATTGTCTGCACGCTGTGTCCACCAAGGATACCCCATATCACTATTAGGAGACAAGGCATAAGAACGTCCTCCATCAGAACGAGGTGAAGCCCATGAATCATCTATCACAGCCCAACCAGAGCGAGAAACCAAACCACTTTCCATTTCCGAACGCTTGCTATCGCCCATCAGACCATCCAATGTACGGCAAGTTCCTTTTAAGTTCAGTGGGTCTGGTTTGCCAGGATACCAAACTGTAGAAACACCATTACCTGTTATAGCGATGGTAAGATTGGCTGAAGAGGCTGGAAGGGTGCGTGGATCAGTTCCCTTGCGATACTTGAGCTTCAGGTTGGATGTCATTATATATAAATAGGTGTCATCCTCACTCTTGGTGAACTGAGGCGCATCCAACTTACGATTGACAATGGTGAAGGTCGCCCGATCCTCAAACTTCGCTTGATCGCTATACTCCACTCTTATCATCTCCGGAGTAAGAACCGTAAAACGAGCATTGCCACAAGTAATGACAGCCTGACTTGTTGCTACAGGATCATTGACCACTACTTGTGCCATGGAAGGAGTTAACAATAAGCAACTACTCATCATAAGCATAATGAAAGGTTTCTTCATAATTCAAAAATTTAGTTGATTGCTAGATAATTCCATTTTTGTTAATAGATGCTGCAAAGATAGTCATAATCTACTACCATCATGCGGCAAAGTACACGATTAGTACAAAAACGAATGATGACAAATCCCTTATTCCCATGATAATGAGCAACATACAAATAATCGGAAATTCGTATCAAGTACATTCGTCTTTGGAGGGGATTTTGCGGTAATAAGTGTTTTTTCATAAAAACACAGCCTATTATTTGGCTACCCAAAAATAATTTTATATATTTGCACACAATTTTAAGAAGCGAGATTACCATGCAAAGAATTATTATAACATTCATATTGATATGTTCTTGTTGCCATTTGTCTGCAACAAGAAACGAGAAACTTTCTTTTACTTTAGATAGCCTTTTAGACAACAGATCCCAAATCTACAAGCAAAAGGAGGCTAGTATCAACACCTACAAGGGAATCATGGACAAGGATAAGAGCACCGCCACGTTACTTTCTGTCTATGACAAGCTATTCAATGAATACTACGTTTATCAGTTTGATTCCGCCATGGTGTATGTTGACAAGTCCATAGAGTTGGCTGATAAGACCGCCAACCAGTTCTACCATGACAAAAGCAGAATAGAAAAAGCATCACTGCTTGCCATCGGTGGACTTTATGGAGAGGCGATGTCTCTGCTCAATGAGATAGACTTTTCCTCGCTCACTCCATCTCTTTCCTTTGACTATACTATCACGAAGTATTATATATATATGTATTGGTCTGACTATTGTCATGACGCAACATACGCTCCCAAGTACAGACAAAAAGCGGCTGAGTTTCTGAAACAGGCGGTCGGTCTGCTCAGCAAGAATGACAAACGTTACAATTTTTTCCTGGGAGAATACTACATTTACGTGGAACGTAACGACAAGAAGGCATTGAGTCACTACTTTCGTGTCTTGAAGGAAGTACCAGTCAACTCTCGTTACTATGCCATGGCGGCATTTGCCATAGCCAACAACTATAGTGCAAATCATCAACCCGAGAAATACGAAGAGTACATCGTACAGGCATGTATCAGTGACCTGAAGAACAGCACTCGCGAGAATCTTGCGTTACAAGACTTTGCCATGTATCTATACCAGAAAGACAACGAGAACGTTTCTAGAGCCGAACGCTACATCAACTTTGCCATGGATGACGCAAAGGCGTACAACAACCGACTGCGCATCATCGAAATCTCGCAAAAGCTGCCTATCATTGTCAAGAACTATCGAGAGAAGCTAACCGCACAAAACAACTTGATGCGCGCTGCCTTGTGGGGGATTTCCATCCTCCTCATCATCATGCTCGTGCTTTTCTACTTCTATAGACAACAAAACAAGTTGCTGCACAAGCATCGTATCGAACTATCTGACAGCAACACGCAATTATCAAGCCTCAACGATGCACTCAACTTGCTCAACACACGCTTGATAGACACCAACAAGCAACGCGAGCGATTGGCGAAACTGTATATCGACCTATGCGCCAAATTCATTGACCGCCTGAGCAAGTTTGAATTATTGGTACACCGAAAGATCAAAGTGGGACAAGTAAACGACTTGCTCAACATGACTTCTTCCTCACGCTTGTCAGACGAGGACTCAGCCAACTTCTTGCTACAGTTCGACACCGCCTTCCTCGACATGTATCCTTCGTTCATAGAAGAGTTCAATGCCTTGCTCAAACCAGAAGAACAAGTGAAACCAGCACATAGCAGGAGCCTCACCACCGAATTGCGCATATTTGCCCTCATCAGATTGGGTGTTAAGGACAGTTCCGAGATTGCCTCCCTGTTGTTCTATATGCCTCGCACTATCTACAACTATCGGTCAGCATTCAAGAACAAGGCATTGAATCGTGAGACTTTCGAAGAGGATGTGGAGAAGCTGTGTACCATTATGCCCACCACGGCATGATGAAGGCGGCATGCGACGCAACTTATGAAAAAAAATCGAAACAAGTGTCCTTTTTGTTACATATTTGCTAAAAAACAGAAAAAAGAGGACAAGAACGCTTGCTTTCTGCGATTTTTTTTGTTTCTTTGCATAAGATAGGCTGCATTCGGCAAATTGAAAGCTAGCTTTCTTTGAGCTCGTTTGCACTATCTTTGCCTTATAAAAACTATTAACTTTTAGAATTATGGGAAAAGGAAAGAAAGGTGGCAAGAGAATGAACAAGGCGCAACTCACCGAGAAGTTGCAAGAATTCTTTGCCAGTCAGCCGGGCGTAACGCTCAGCTTCAAAGAGATATTCCGGGGTCTCCATCTCACTACCCACCCTCTCAAGATGCTCGCTATCGACATCATGGAGGAGATGGCTTGGGATGACTACCTCGCCAAGGTAAGTGACAATTCCTATCGCCTCAACCAGAGTGTACAGGTGATGGAGGGCAAGTTCGTACGCAAGTCCAACGGCAAGAACTCCGTCATCCCTGACGGCAGCGAGAAGCCTATCTTCGTATCTGAGCGCAACTCCATGGGCGCGCTCAATGGCGACCGTGTGGAGTTCACCTTCCTCGCTCGCCGCAAGAACCATATCAAGGAGGCTCAGGTCAACAAGATATTGGAACGTGCCAAGGATAGCTTCGTAGGCCGTCTGAAAGTGGATAAGGACATCGCTTACCTCGTCACACCAGGCGATGTATTCGCCCACAACATCATCATCCCAAGAAGAAAGCTCAAGGGTGGCAAGACCGACGACAAGGCGGTGGTGCGCATCATCGAGTGGCCTGACGGAGAAAACAAGAGTCCTATCGGCGAAGTGGTTGATGTTCTCGGTCAAAAGGGTGACAATGACGTGGAGATGAACTCCATCCTCGCACAGTATGGCCTGCCATACAAATATCCGAAGAATGTAGAGGATGCTGCCAACAAAATTACAGGAGAAATCACAGAACAAGATTATAAGGAGCGTGAGGACTTCCGACAGGTATTTACCTGTACTATCGACCCGAAAGATGCCAAGGACTTCGACGATGCACTCAGTATCCAGAAGTTGAAGAATGGCAACTGGCAGGTGGGTGTTCACATCGCCGACGTTTCTCACTATGTCACAGAAGGAAGCATTATCGACAAGGAAGCCGTAAAACGAGCTACCTCTGTATATCTCGTAGATCGCACCATCCCGATGTTGCCAGAACGTCTCTGCAACTTCATCTGTTCACTTCGCCCTGACGAGGAAAAACTGGCTTATAGCGTTATCTTCGAACTCGACAATAATGCAGAAGTGAAGAACTACCGCATTGTGCATACGGTCATCAAGAGCGACCGCCGCTATAAATATGAAGAGGTACAGGAACTGCTCGAAGCCAATGGTGTAGTAGATGGTACTGGCGAACCTGCTCCTGCAGAAACCAAGGAGCACCCTTATCAAGGAGAAAATGCACTCCAGCTTATCACACTTGACCGATTGGCCAAGAAACTCCGTGCTGCCCGTTTCAAGAATGGTGCCGTGAAGTTCGACCGCGAGGAATTGCACTTCGACATAGATGAGAAAGGAAAGCCTGTAAGCTGCTACTATAAGCGCTCAAAGGATGCCAACAAACTGGTAGAGGAGTTCATGCTCCTTGCCAATCGCACGGTGGCAGAGAGCATCGGCAAGGCAAAGAAAGGTAAGAAGCCTAAGACTTTACCTTATCGTATCCATGATAATCCAGACCCACAGAAGTTGGAAACCCTGCGCGAATTCGTAGTCAAGTTCGGCTACAAGATGAAAACAGAAGGTACCAAGGGCGCTACTGCAAGAAGCCTCAACAAGCTGATGGCTGACTGTGAAGGTAAACCTGAAAACAACCTCATCCAGATGGTAGCACTCCGTGCCATGATGAAAGCGAAGTACTCTGTTCACAACATCGGACACTTCGGACTTGCCTTCGAGTATTACACCCACTTTACATCTCCTATCCGCCGTTATCCGGACACGATGGTTCATCGTTTGCTTACCAAATATGCAGAAGGTGGCAGAAGCGCCAATGAGAAGCATTATGAGGAACTTTGCGAACATTGTTCTGAAATGGAGCAGATAGCACAGAATGCGGAGCGTGACAGTATCAAATACAAGATGGTGGAATTCATGGGCGACAAGCTTGGTGAAGAATTCGATGCCCACATCAGCGGTATTACCAGCTATGGTATCTATGCAACTATCGACGAGAACCATTGCGAGGGTATGATTCCGATGAGAGACATCGCTGACGACTACTATGATTTCGATGAAAAGAATTTCTGCCTCATCGGACGACGCCATCACAACAAATATTCTTTGGGTGATGCTATCCGTATCAAGGTGGCACAGGCCAATCTGGAGAAAAAACAGCTCGACTTCACGCTTGCTGGTGACTCTGCTCCTGTACGCAAGGATAAATCTGCTGGTGCCAGCGATATGAAATCCAAAGACAAAAAAGCTGGTAAAAGTAAACAGAAGACCCGCAATCACAGAAAGCGCAAATAAATTCTGAGTATAAAAAAATAGGGAAATTCAAGGATGTACATGATTCTCATGCTGCTCATTCTTGAACTTCCCTATTTTTCTATTTTTCCTTGTAAGACTTTTCTATAATGCCACATCTACAGATGCAGGGAAAACACGACAAGGATCAAAATATTCCATACAACTGGTAATCATATCTTCCATTCGGGGAACGAGCTTTCCTTCGAAAACTTTCCTGTCATTGATGAAGACGGTTATCGGTTTATTCATATCTACCAGTTGATCATTCAGATAAATCTTCCATTTACCACCACTTGCCGGATGGTAACTCTTAGTAAACTTCAGATCTATACCATAGACAGGATCACGCTCTAACGTCTGATAGATTACCTTCTTGACGGATAATCTGATTACGTTATCCTGGATATCCATCTCATAATAGTCTCTATCTTCTCCACTTGCATCCTTCAATCCATCTGCTGCCTTCGGTCTCTTCATCACATAGAGATTATAAAAGCCCTGACGGCGCTGTCCGTCCATCGGATAATCCTCCCACAAAAATGTATGAGGATAAGGATTGCGCTTGTAGTTCTTGAGCCAAGGAGTAGTCAAAGAATAGTCGATGGAATGACCGCAATTAGGTATCAATTCGATACGATGACGGAAAAGACTGTCCGCACTATGATTCATGAGTCTGCCAGCATATTTCGCCTGCAACGAATCGAAGGCCGTCTTGGTATAACCCGTCAGTTTGTTGCGATAGAAACCTTCATCCATAGCACCCGTCAAAAACGAGAATGCAAGATTGGCACAGTTTTCTACAGGGGCATTCTTCAAAGGTTCTCCACCTGCCATCGGACCAACACCAGCCCAATAGTCGGCATAATAGGATGCTAATCGCTGACTGCCATAACCGCCCTCTGAGATACCAAACACATAAAGTCGATTGGCATCTACATGACCGGAAGCTAAAGACTGGCGCAAGAGTTTCTCCCATGCATACAACTTCGCTTTCTGCCACCAGCGGTAATATTCGCCTTCATTAGGAATCTGTGGAATGAAATAAACAGAAGGAGCATCATTGAAATATTGCGCCCACATCAATCCATATTTCCATTCCTCCTCCTTGGGTCCTGAACCATGAAGATACAGATACATCGGAAATGGCTGGGCTGCTGCGATGCGCTCATCTGACGACTCAGCATCATTACCCTGGAAACCATTGCGATAATTCTGCTGTATCTCGGCAATAGTGAGAGGTTTCCACTTGATTCCCCAATAGTAAGGCATCACGGCAGACGGTTCCAAAGAAGCTGGCAAATGCCACATTCCCTTGTTTTTAGGACAGAGCGAACGCAGCGGAATCAGTTTTTCCTCATCCAACTGTGCATTGGCTTCCTGCCAGGCTTTCCACACTAAAGTCTGGTACTTCTGAGCCTCTTTCCACTTCAGGGCTTTCTTCTGAGAAAAAGCAGCCAAAGACGCATCAGACTTCTTTTCCAACTGATGCAGGAAATAGTTCTTCAGATTTTCCTTCAATCCTGCCGGCTGAGCGGAAAGTGAGGATGAAAACAAAAGGGCAATACACCCTACCCATATTTTATTCTGATTCAGCATAACTCTCATTGTATTTCGACGCTGCATGATTCTAAGATATTATTTCAAGCCTTCCAATGGATGATTTGCGCACCTTGAATTCTCTTAAGTACTTGGTGTCCAACAGGAAACGCTCGGTCAGCGAAGAACAGCAAAGCAGCTGCGAATAGTGTAGAAAATTTCATACGCTAATGTTGTTAAAAATAAAATAATCCGATTTATCGGGATACAATTCTCGCTCTTTCCTGTTCAATAGAATGTGAAAACAAATATTGATAAGGAAATTGCTACAAAGTTAAAAAATATATTAGAAATAAAAGCATAAAAATGCAATTTTCTTTTAAAAAAGTAAGAAAAATAACAATATATGCTTAAATAACAGGAATTTAGCCAAAATTATCACAAAAAAACAAACATAATAAAAAATTATAATAATAAAAATCGTCAGAATACCCATAAAAAGAAGAAAATCAGAGAAAATCTGCATAATCCTTTTCGAGTTCATAAGAGCAGAAATCTGCGTCATCCTCCCAGACCGACAGGTCTAAAATCTGCGAAATAAAGAAATGACAGGGAAAAATAATCAATGAAAAAAATCTG